>JAIXVH010000402.1 GCA_027483125.1 Acetobacteraceae bacterium
CCGCGACACCATCGCGGACCAGGATGCCTTGGCCGCGCGGCTCGCCCCCTTCGATGCGATTCTCGCGATGCGCGAACGCACCCCCTTCAACGCCGCCCTGATCAACCGCCTGCCGAAGTTGCGCCTGCTGATGACCACCGGCGAGCGCAACCGCGGCATCGACGCCGCCGCCTGCGCCGCCCGCGGCGTGACCTTCTGCGGCACCTCGTCCTTTGGCGCACCCACGGTCGAAATCACCTGGGGCCTGATCCTGTCGCTGATGCGCGGCCTGCCGGAACAAATGTCCAGCCTGCGCGCCGGCACCTGGCAGGGGCTGACCGCCTTCGGCGATGTCGGCCGCACGGTGGAGGGCAAGACGCTCGGCGTCGTGGGCCTGGGCAAGCTGGGCGCGCGCGTGGCCCGCGTGGGCCAGGCCTTCGGCATGAAGGTCATCGCCTGGTCGCAGAACCTGACTGAAGAGGCCGCAGCGGCCGTGGGCGCCGCGCGCGTCGACAAGGCCACGCTGATGGCACAGGCCGATGTCATCACGCTGCACCTGATCCTGTCCGACCGTTCGCGCGGCATCATCGGTGCCGAGGAGCTGGCGCGCATGAAGCCCGACGCCGTCATCGTGAACACCAGCCGCGGCCCGCTGATCGACCAGGACGCGCTGCTGGCGGCGCTGCACGGCAAGCGCATCGGCGGCGCGGGCCTGGACGTATTCGACCAGGAACCACTGCCCGCCACGCACCCCATCCTGGCGGCGCCCCGCACTGTGCTGACACCCCATCTCGGCTATGTCAGCGCCGAGAACTATGCCGCCTATTTCACGGGCGCCGTCGAGGCGATCGCCGCCTTCGAAGCAGGCTCCCCCATTCGCGTCATCACCTGAAAGGCAACGCCCGATGGACTGGTCCGCCGCATCCCAGGCCGCGCGCGACGCGGCCTATGACAACCTCAACGGCGTGCCCGATGCCGCGGCCCACGTCGCCGAGCGCAATGCCGCATCCCTGAACTTCCCGCCGCCCGAACCCAATATCCCCTTCGGCGAGAGCGAGCGCGAAGCCTGGGACATCTTCCCCGCCCGCGACCCTTCGGCGCCGATGCTGGCCTTCATCCATGGCGGCTATTGGCAGCGCAACCGCCGGCAGGATTTCTGGTGCCTGGCCGAGGGTGCAGCGGCCATGGGCTGGGGCTTCGCGCTCTGCGGGTACACCCTGGCGCCCGAGGCCAGCATGACGCGCATCGTCTATCAGATTCACGCCGCACTCGACGTGCTGGCGGCCCGCGGCACCGGCCCGATCGTGCTCTCCGGCTGGTCCGCCGGTGGGCACCTGACGGCCATGGGCGCCGAGCACCCGGCCGTGACGGCAGCGCTGGCCATCAGCGGCATCTACGAATTGGGCCCGATCCGCGACACCTATCTGAACGCCGCCCTCAAGCTGACCGACGGCGAGATCGAAGGCTGCTCGCCCATCCGCCGCCCCGTGGTGCAGAAGCCCATGGCCATTGCATATGGCAGCGCGGAACTGCCCGAACTCCGCCGCCAGTCGCGCGATTTCCACGCGGTGCGCGCGGCGGCCCATGCGCCCGGCCCACTGATCCCGGTCGCAGCGGCCGACCATTTCACCGTGATCGAAACGCTGCGCCGCCCCGATGGCGCGCTGCTGCGCGCAGCCGCGGAGCTGCTGCGCTGATGAAGCTCACCGCCAGCTTCCCGACCGACAACGCCGAAGCCGCGCTCGCGCGCATCGAGGCCGTGGCCGACCCCGCGCTGTTCATCACGTGCGTGCCGCCCGAGGCGGTGCGCGCCCGCGCGGCGCAGCTGGTGCAGGAAGGCCCGCGCGACCGCCCGCTCTGGGGCCGGACCTTCGTCGTGAAGGATAATATCGACGCGGCCGGCCTGCCCACCACCGCCGCCTGCCCCGACGCCAGCACCACGCCCGAGGCCGACAGTCCCGCCGTCGCGCGGCTGCTCGCCGCCGGCGCCGTGCTGCTGGGCAAGGTCAACCTGGACCAGTTCGCCACCGGGCTGGTGGGCGTGCGCAGCCCGCATGGCACGCCGCGCAACATGGTGGTGCCCACCCATGTGCCGGGCGGTTCGTCATCCGGCTCCGCCAGCGCGGTGGCGGCCGGCATCGCGGATTTCTCGCTCGGCACCGACACAGCCGGCAGCGGGCGCATCCCCGCCGGCGCGCAGGAGCTGGTGGGCTTCAAGCCGAGCCTCGGCCTGGTGCCGACGCGCGGCGTGGTGCCGGCCTGCCGCAGCCTGGATTGCGTCTCGGTTTTCGCCCGCGGCATCGAGGATGCGGCGACCGTGCTGGAGGTGATCGCCGGCGCGGACGCCGATGACCCCTATTCGCGCGCAGCCCCGCGCGGCTGGTCGGCGCGCGGCACCGCCCCGCCGCACGTCACCCTGGCCGTGCCGGAAGACGCGCAACTGATCTTCGACACGCCTGATGACGCCGCGCGTTTCGCCGCCGCGATCGCGCGTTTCGAAGCGCTCGGCGCGCGCATCACCCGCGTCGATATCGCGCCGCTGCTCGCCGTCGCGCGCCGCCTCTATGACGGCGCCTGGGTCGCCGAACGCACCGAGGCGCTGCTGGACCGCGTGCGCCACGCGCCCGACACGCTGCACCCCGTCACGCGAACCATCCTGGAAGGCGGGCTGGACCGCCGCACCGTTGATGCCTTCGCCGATTTCCACCAGGCCGCGCAGGCGCGGCTGCATGCACGGCGCATCATGGCGGGCGCCGCGGCGCTGCTGCTGCCGACCTATCCCGGCCTGCCCACGCTGGAAGCCCTCGCGGCGGACCCGATTGGC
>JAIXVH010000369.1 GCA_027483125.1 Acetobacteraceae bacterium
CGTGGGCTCGCCGAGCGCGTTTTCCTCGGCGATCCAGATCGCCATTTCCAGTTCGAAATCCATGGCCTTGGTGGGTGCGAAGACCACGCCGTTGTCCTGCGCGGAGTGGCCCCAGGGGCGGCGCACATCGGTGCCCGATGCGCGCACCGAGGAGGCGCGCGAGTGATACGCCACCGGCAGATGATGGAAGGCCGGCGGCAGCGGATTGTCCGGGTTGCGGGCGCGGCCGAGGCGCGCGCAATGCGGGCGGCTCGCCATGAAGTCGGAGAAGTTCCGCACCTCCACCGGCAGGTGCATGGTCACGCGCGCGCGGTCATGCAGCAGTTCCGGCGCCGGCGGCGCGCCTTCGGCCAGCAGCGCGGAGAGCTGCGCGCGCAACTCGGCGCTGGCGTCGCGGCCCATCGCCATCAGCCCATTCAGCGTCGGTTGTGCGGCGGCCTGCGCGGCCACGCCACGCAGCCGCCCCGCGGCCAGTGCGGCCGCGATGTCCAGCACCTTGTCGCCGATCGCCACACCGCCGCGCGGCGCATCGCCACTGGCGCTGAACACGCCGAAGGGCAGGTTCTGGATGGGGAAGTCATGGTCAGCGGCGTTCGCGCTGTTCACCCAGCTTCGCAGCATGCGTTTCCTCCTGTTCGGGGCAGTCTGCACGCGCTTGGCGCGGGCGGGAAGGCGGGCTTGCGGCGCTGCATACCTGTCATGTCCCACTGCTGCACCACTTCAGCGTTTCCGCCTTCGCGGATCAGGCGCTAGCATCGCCCCAGGAGGAACAAGCCATGCTCGAAGCCGTGACCAGCCTGCCGCTGAAGGACCCGACGCTACTGCGCCAGGCCAACTGCATCGATGGCGCCTGGGTACAGGCCGATGGCGGTGCGACACTGGCGGTGCACAACCCGGCGAATGGCGCGCTGATCGGCCATGTGCCGGCGATGGGCGCGGCGGAAACGCGCCGCGCGATCGAGGCCGCGCACCGCGCCTTCGCCGGCTGGCGCGGGATGCTGGCCAAGGAACGCGCCGCCATCCTGCGCCGCATGGCCGAGTTGATGCACGCCAATGCCGATGACCTGGCCGTGATCATGACCGCCGAACAGGGCAAGCCGCTGGCCGAGGCCAAGGGCGAGGTGGTGTATTCCGCCTCCTTCCTGGAATGGTTCGCGGAGGAAGCGCGGCGCGTCTATGGCGACACGATTCCGCAGAACGCGCAGGGCCGGCGCATCCTGGTGATGAAGGAGCCGATCGGCGTCTTCGCGGCCATCACGCCTTGGAACTTCCCTTCCGCGATGATCACGCGCAAGGCCGGGCCTGGCTGGGCCGCGGGCTGCACGGGCGTGATCCGCCCGGCCAGCCAGACCCCGTTCTCGGCGCTGGCGCTGGCGGTGATCGCGGAACGCGCGGGCATGCCGAAAGGTGTGTGCAACGTCATCACCGGACCGTCCGGGCCGACGGGCGGCGAGCTGACGGCGAACCCGCTGGTGCGGAAACTCTCCTTCACCGGCAGCACGGAAGTCGGCCGTATCCTGCTGCGGCAATGCGCCGACACCATCAAGAAAACCAGCATGGAGTTGGGCGGCAACGCGCCCTTCATCGTGTTCGACGACGCCGATCTGGACGCGGCGGTGCAGGGCGCGATGGCCAGCAAGTATCGCAACACCGGGCAGACCTGCGTCTGCGCCAATCGCATCCTGGTGCAGGCGGGCGTCTATGACGCGTTTGCCGAAAAGCTGGCCGCAGCCGTGGCGAAATTGCAGGTGGGTGACGGGATGGAACCCGGCGTCACGCAAGGCCCGCTGATCAATGCGGCGGCGGTGGCGAAGGTGGAGGAACACATCGCCGATGCTGTGGCGCATGGCGCGAAGGTGGCGACCGGCGGCAAACGCCATGCGCGCGGCGGGAATTTCTTCGAGCCGACGATCCTGACGCATGTGCCACCCACGGCGCTGATCTTCCGCGAAGAGACGTTTGGGCCCGTAGCACCACTGATCCGCTTCGAGACGGATGAGGACGGCGTGCGGCTCGCCAATGACAGCGAGTTCGGCCTGGCGGCGTATTTCTATGCCCGCGATGTCGGCCGCATCTTCCGCGTGGCCGACGCGCTGGAAGCGGGCATCATCGGCATCAACGAGGGCATCATCTCCACGGCCGAGGCGCCCTTCGGTGGCGTGAAGCAATCGGGCCTGGGGCGCGAGGGCAGCAAATACGGCATCGATGACTATTTGGAGGTGAAGTATCTCGCCCTCGGCGGCCTCTGATCAGCCCAGCACTCTGCGCGCATGCGCGGCCAGCGCGCCCGCATGCGCGAGCCAGATGCGCCCCGCATCATGCTCCGCGCGCAGGCGTTCCAGCACGCGGCGCAGATGCACCAGGCGGTGCGGCCAGCCCGACAGGAAGGGGTGCAGCGAGAGGTTGAACACCAGCGGGAAACGCGCCGAAAGCCGCTGCATTTCGGCCAGTGTCTCCAGCAGCGCATCGGCCCAGTCGCGCGGTTCCTGCTTCGCGCCATGCAGCGCCGGCAGGTCGTTCAGCGGGCGCGCATAAGGCAAGGCCAGCAGCCGCCCAGCGCGCGTGGACAGCCAGGTCGGTTGGTCGTCATGCGGCCAGTCCATCACATAGTCGAAGCCGGCTTCGGCGAGCAGGTCGGGCGTGACATGCGTCTGCGCGACCCATGGTCCCATCCAGCCGCGTGGCGACGCGCCAATGAAGCCTGCCAGCCGGTCGCGGCATTCCAGGATCATCGCGCGTTCGGTCGCTTCATTCATGTCGGATTGGCGTTCGGCATTGCTGCGGCCGTGGCCCACGAATTCATCGCCACGGTCCAGGAAGGCCTGCGCGACGCGCGGCGCCAAATCCAGCATCGCGGTGTTCATCAGCGCGGTGACGGGGATGCGCGCGGCATCCAGCGCATCCAGCAAATACCAGACGCCGACGCGATTGCCCCAGTCGCGCCAGCCGAAATTCACCACATCCGGTTCGGGCAGTGGGTTGGCCAGCGGCACGCCCATTCCCTCGGCGAAGGGAAAAGCCTCCAGGTTCACCGCGACATAGGCCGCCAGCCGCGCCCCGTTCGGCCATTCCCAGACCGGGCGGTCCGGCAGGGCCGAGAAGGGGTAGCGGCCGTGGCTGCGCAAGATCAGGCGATCAGCCTGGGCGTGGCGGTGAAGCCGGCCGCGCGTTCGACGGCGCCGGAGACGGCGAAGACCGTCTCCTCGTCGAAGTGCTTGCCGACCACCTGCAAGCCCAGCGGCAAGCCCTGCGCGTCCAGCCCTGCGGGGACCGCCATGCCGGGCAGGCCGGCCAGGTTCGCGGTCACGGTGAAGACGTCGTTCAGGTACATCGCGACCGGGTCATCATTCTTCTCGTCCAGGCCGAAGGCCGCGCTGGGCGTGGCGGGCGTCAGCAGTGCGTCGCAATGTTCCCAGGCCAGGTCGAAATCACGCTTGATCAGCGCGCGCACCTGCTGCGCCTTCAGGTAATAGGCATCGTAATAGCCCGCACTCAGCACATAGGTGCCGATCAGGATGCGGCGCTTCACCTCCGCGCCGAAACCCGCGGCGCGGGTGCGTTCATAGAGATCCGCCAGGTCCTCGCCCGGCACGCGCGCGCCGAAGCGCACGCCGTCGTAACGCGCCAGATTCGACGATGCCTCGGCAGGTGCCACGATATAATAGGTCGGCAGCGCGTATTTCGTGTGCGGCAGCGACACATCCACGATGGTCGCCCCCGCATCGCGCAGCCAGGCGATGCCCTGCTGCCACAGCGCCTCGATCTCGGCCGGCATGCCATCCACGCGGTATTCGCGCGGAATGCCGATGCGCAGGCCCTTCACGCCGCGCGTGACCGCCGCTTCGAAATCCGGCACCGGCATGTTGGCGCTGGTGGAATCCTTCGCATCGAACCCGGCCATGCTGCGCAGCATGATGGCGTTGTCGCGCACATCGCGCGCGATCGGGCCGGCCTGGTCCAGCGAGGACGCGAAGGCCACGATCCCCCAGCGCGAGCACCGCCCATAGGTCGGCTTGATGCCGGCAACACCGCAAAAGGCCGCGGGCTGGCGGATCGATCCGCCGGTATCGGTCGCCGTCGCACCCAGCGCGATACGCGCCGCCACCGCCGCCGCCGAACCGCCCGAGGAACCACCCGGCACCAGCTTCGTCTCGGCGTCATTGGCGCGGGACCAGGGGTTTTCCACCGGCCCGAAGGCGCTGGTCGCGTTGGACGAACCCATCGCGAATTCGTCGAGATTCAGCTTGCCCAGAAACACCGCGCCATCACGCAGCAGGTTCCCGCTGACGGTGCTTTCGTAAGGCGGCTTGAACTCGCCCAGGATGCGGCTGCCGGCGGTGGTGCGCACACCCGCGGTGCAGAACAGGTCCTTGATGCCGAGCGGAATGCCCTCCAGCGGGCGGGCGGTGCCGGCAGCGATGCGTGCATCGCTCTGCGCGGCCTGGGCCAGCGCAGCCTCGGCGGTGACGGCGATATAGGCGTTCAGCCGGGGGTTGAGTGCGGCAATCGCGTCCAGATAGGCCTGGGTCAACTCGCGCGCCGAGAGGCTGCGCGCGGCGAGCGCGGCGCGGGCCTCGGCCATGGTCAGGTCGGTGGGGCGGATCATTCGACCACCTTCGGCACGCCGAAATACTCGCCCTCGCGGTCGGGCGCATTGGCCAGCACCGCCTCGGCCTGCGCGCCATCGGTCACCACATCGTCGCGCCAGCGCAGCACGGCGGCACCGCCACCGGCCATGGGTTGCACGCCCGTGGTATCCACCTCGCGCAGCATCTCGATCCAGTTCAGGATGCCGTTCAGCTCCTGCGCCATGGCGGGCAGGGCTTCGGGTTCGACATGGATGCGCGCGAGCCGCGCGATGCGTTTGACAGTATCCGCGTCCACACTCATGGGCGTTCGATATCCTTAGGGCGGAGAATTCATGGCCTTGTTCCCCATGGCGCAGTTGCGTGCAAGCCTGCCGCGCGGGGCGCGATTGCTGGGGCTGGACCCGGGCGCGAAAACCATTGGCCTGGCGCTGACCGATGTGTCGCTGATGCTGGCCAGCCCCTATGGCTCGCTCAAGCGCGCCAAGCTGTCTGTCAATGCGCGGGAAGTGGCGGCGGTCGTGGCCAAGCAAGGCGTGGGCGGCCTGGTCGCGGGCCTGCCGCTGGAAATGGATGGCCGCTTCGGCCCGGCCGCCCAGGCCGCGAAGGACTGGGCTATGGCGATGGGCGATGCGGTCGGCCTGCCGGTGGCCTTGTGGGACGAACGCCTGTCCAGCGCGGCGGTCAACCGCGCGATGATCGGTGAGGCGGACATGACGCGCGCCAAGCGGGCGGCGGCGGTGGATGCGGCCGCAGCGGCCTATACCTTGCAGTCCGCGCTCGACGCCACGGCATGATCGGCCATGCCTTTGCACGGGATTGGCGCGATCAATTGGCGGGCCGCGCGAGGCTCTGTCAATCTTCGCCTGCAAGACGGAGAAAACCCATGCGCAACATCATCCTGATCACCGCCCTGGCCGCTTTGCCACTGCTGCCGGCCCCTGCCCAGGCGCAAGGCATGGCCTGCGACGGGCGGCTGCTGGTCGGCACGGTGCAGATGCAGTTGTGGCAAGGCTCTGGCGAGGCCGAGCGCGGGACGCCGCGCGAACCGATGAACCAGTTCACCGTGTCGCTGCGCAACATGTCGGCCCAGCCCATGGGTGTGCTGGTCGGCATGCGGGGCCAAGGCAGGCTCCCGACCGGCGGGGCGCGCGAGGCCGACATCAACGCCGGCGCCAGCATCAACATGACGCTGTTCCGCCAGCCCACCAGCCAGACCCCGCCTTCCACCAGCACCGTGCAGGGCTGGCTGCACTTCATGTGCCGTTGAGGTTCGGCGCCGCCCGCTGAGGCTTCCGCACCCGCCGCCATCGGGGTAGGGTCCCGGCTTGTGAGCTTCTCCTATCCCATTCTGCCAGGCGGGCATCTGCTGGCGATCGAAGGCCTCGAAGCGCCGCATATCGCGGCCCTGCTCGACCTGGCCGAATCCTACGCGCTGCTGAACCGGCAGGGCAAAACCCAGCGCGACCTGCTGAAGGGCCGCACGCTGATCAACCTGTTCTTCGAGGACAGCACCCGCACCCGCACCAGTTTCGAGATCGCGGGCAAAAGGCTGGGCGCGGATATCGTGAACATGTCGGTCAGCACATCCTCGGTGAACAAGGGTGAGACGCTGCTCGACACCGCCTCCACCCTGAATGCGATGCACACTGACATTTTGGTGGTGCGCCATGCGCAATCCGGCGCGCCGGCGCTGCTGGCGCAGAAGGTGCAGGCGGCGGTGATCAACGCCGGTGACGGCACGCATGAACACCCCACACAGGCCCTTTTGGATGCCCTGACCATCCGCCGCCACAAGCCCGATCTGCGCGGGCTGATCGTGGCGATCTGCGGCGACATCACGCATAGCCGCGTGGCACGCAGCAATATCCATTGCCTGAACGCGATGGGTGCGGAGGTGCGGCTGGTGGCACCCCCCACGCTGCTTCCCGCCGATGTCACGCGGTTGGGCGTGCAGGTCTTCCACGACATGACCAAGGGCCTGGCCGGCGCCGATGTGGTGATGATGCTGCGCCTGCAGAAGGAACGCATGTCCGGCGGCCAGGTGCCGAGCGCGCGGGAGTTCTTCCGCTTTTTTGGCCTGGACCGCGAGAAGCTGGCCTATGCCAAGCCCGACGCCATCGTGATGCATCCGGGCCCGATGAATCGCGGCATCGAGATCGACAGCGCCATCGCCGATGACCCGCTGCGCAGCGTGATCGGCGAGCAGGTGGAGATGGGTGTGGCGCTGCGCATGGCCGTGCTGGATGTGCTGGCGCGCGGGTTGAGGCGCAACGCCTGATGCTGCGCCCCGCCATCGCCGCCGATGCAGAGCCGATGCGCGCCCTGGTGCGCGCGGCCTATGCGCATTACGTGCCGCGCATCGGCTGTGAACCCGGCCCGATGGCTGATGACTATGCGGCGCGCATCGCCGCCCATCAGGCCTGGGTGCTGGAACAGGACGGCGCCCTGGCCGGCGCGTTGGTGCTCGAGGATGATGACTCAGGCCTGCTGCTGGACAATATCGCCGTGGCACCTGCCGCGCAGGGGCGTGGCCATGGTCAGGCCATGATGCGCTTCGCTGAAGCCGAGGCGCGTCGCCGTGCCCGGCCGCGCCTGTACCTCTACACGCATGAGAAGATGGCCGAGAATATCGCACTTTACGCACGCCTGGGCTTCCGCGAGACGCATCGCGTGACCGAGAAGGGCTTTGCGCGCGTCTATATGGAAAAGCCGCTGTGACCGCGCTGCTGATCGAAAACGCCCGCCTGCTGGACCCCGCGACCGGCCGTGATGCGCCTGGGGCGCTGCTGGTGGAAAACGGCCGCATCACCAGCCTGACCGGCGCGCCGGCCGATGGCATCCCGCGCTTCGACGCCGGTGGCGCCTGCCTCGCGCCCGGCCTGATCGACCTGCACGCATCGCTTGGCGAACCAGGGCACGAACATCGTGAGACCATCGCCTCGGCGGCGCTGGCCGCGGCAGCCGGCGGCATCACCACCCTCTGCGCCACGCCCGACACCGACCCGGTGGTGAATGACCCCGCGCTGGTGCAGTTCATGGCCCGCCGGGGTGATGCCACCGGCAGCCTCACCATCCTGCCCTATGCCGCGGCCACGCGCGGCAGCGAGATTTCCGAATACGGTCTGCTGCGCGAGGCCGGCGCCATCGCCTTCACCGATGCCCCGCGCGCGATCGCTTCCGCGCGCACCATGCGCCTCGCACTATCCTACGCGCGCGCCTTCGGCGCCTTCATCATGCAGCACCCGGAAGAGCCTTCGCTCGCCACCGGCGGCGTGGCCACCGAAGGCGAGATGGCCACCCGCATGGGCCTGCCCGGCATCCCCATGGCGGCCGAGGCGATGATGGTCGCGCGCGACATCGCACTCGCGCGCATCACCGGCGGGCATGTGCATTTCTCCTGCATCTCGACCGCCGCCGCACTCGACCTGATCCGTGCCGCCAAGGCCGAGGGCCTGCGCGTCACCGCCGATACCGCGCCGCCCTATTTCGACCTGTCCGAAACCGCGATCGGCGAATACCGAACCTACGCGAAACTCTCGCCGCCCCTGCGCCCGGACAGCGAGCGCCAGGCCGTCGCGGCCGCCCTGCGCGATGGCACGCTGGATGCCGTCTGCTCCGCGCACCGCCCCTGTGATGCCGATGACAAGCGCCTGCCTTTCGTGCAGGCCGAACCGGGCGGCGCGGGGCTTGCGACGCTGCTCGGCGTCACATTGGCGCAGGTGCATAGCGGCGCCATGCCATTGCTGGACGCGCTGGCATTGCTGACCTGCAAGCCCGCCGCGCTGCTGGGCCTGGAATCCGGCCGCCTGGCACCCGGCGCACCCGCGGATCTGGTGCTGTTCGACCTGGAACGCGGCTGGCAGGTGAAGGCAGGCGCATTGCCGGGCAAGGCGCAGAACACGCCCTTCGACGGTCGGCCGCTGGAAGGCCGCGTGCGTGCGACATTCAAGGCGGGGCGGAAGGTGTTCGGCGCATGATCCAGGACATGATGTCAGCGGGTCTGGCGGCGCTGATCGGCGCGCTGATCGGGTCGATTCCCTTCGGCC
>JAIXVH010000253.1 GCA_027483125.1 Acetobacteraceae bacterium
CTCCCGGCCTGCGCCGCGCCCGAATGGCTGGCGCTCGACCGGCTCAACCCCTTCGCCACGACCGAGGCCGAGGAGGACGAACCCGGCGACGACCAGCCCATCCTGCGCCTCACCCGCGGCGGCCGCGGCGGCTTCGCCCGCCAGGTGCAGGACCAGGGCCGCCAGCGCATCTGGCGCTCCCGCGATGGCGTGGTCATCGCGACCGATGGCGCGCGCGTCACCGCCACGGCCGGCCTGCCCAGCGTGCTGCTCGCCCAGCGCTTCGATGGCGCGGACCCCCTGGCCAATCCGCGCGCATTGCGCGGCAACCCGCAGGATTCCCGCCGCGTGCTGGACCTCTCAGGCCCCGACCGGGACCCGCGCTCCATGCGTTTCGGCATGGCCGTGCAATGCCGCGTCACCGCCGCGATGGAACCCGATGATGCCGCGATGACCGTGACCGAACGCTGCACCAGCCAGGCCTTCCGCCCCTTCCGCAACTGGTTCTTCGTGGATCTCGGCACCGGCACCATCACCGATAGCGAGCAATGGGTCGGGCCCGACACGCCGCCTTTGCGCCTAGCCCATCCGGGCCCGCGCAGCTGGGTCATCCGCCCGCCGACAGGCGCTGCTCCATCAGACGCCCCTGGAAGCGAGTGATGCCGCGCTCCCAGCCCCAACCGATCGCCGCCGGTGCTTCCACGCCGGCCAGCACCACGCGCCCGCGTTCCGCCGGCAGGCAGCGTTCCAGATGCGCCTTGGCCGCGGCATCCAGTTCGAGCCAGCCGCGCGAGAAGCGCAGCCGCAGCCCATCCAGCCCGAACAGCCCGGGCAGCAGCAGCGGCAATTCCGCGACGCCCAGCCCATCCAGCGCGGTGGCATAGCCCCGCAGCGCCAACAACCGCAGCGCCAGGCCGAAGCCCGCGGGGTCGGCCAGGATATCGGCCAGCGCGAAGCCGATCGTCAGCTGCGCGCGGGCGCGGGCCGGCAGCAGGCGGTCGAAGCGCTGGAATTCCTCCTCCAGCACGCTGGCCGGCAGCAGCGACAGGCCGCGCGCATTGAAGCCGCGCACCTCCTCCGGCCGGGACCACAGCGCCAGCAGCCGTCGCTCGGCGCGGCTGCGCAGGCGGCGATGCAGCCATGGCGTGGCGGAGAGGTCGCAGCCGGGCAACAGTGCCTCGGCCAGTGCGCCCAGCGCCAGGCTGTGGTCCTGCCAAAGCGGTTCCGGCCCGTCGGCGCCCTGCGCCACGGTGCACACGGTCTGGCTGCGCAGATGCACTTCGAGGTCGGCCCGGGCCAAGGCGGCCTCGGCGCCCAGCACTTCCGCGGCGGTGGGCGGGCGGCCGCGTATGGCGGGGGGCGGCAGCTCCATGGGTGCCGCCGAGAGGCCGAGTGCGCCCGCCACCAGATCCAGCAGGGCGGCGGCCTGCTCGGGCAGGCGCAATTCCTCGGTCACCGCGGTGTCGTCGGAGAGCAGGCGGCGCATGGTGGCGGCGACCAGGTCCAGATGTTCGCCCGGCGGCGGGGCGGCCGCGACCATGTCGCCCGAGGGCAATTCATAGAGCCGCGCGCGGGTGGGCCGCAGCAGCGGGTGCAGCGCCTCGCGCAGCAGGCGCAGGTGGTGTTCGCGGCGCAATTCATCGGGCAGCGCCGAGAGGCGCAGCAGCAGCACCCGCCGCTCCATGCCGCTGGCCGCACTCTCGCGCGCCAAGGTGGCGACGGCCAGCGCATCGCGCTGCCAGGTGAGGGAGGCGTTCATGTGGGCAGCATGCTCATCACGGCCAGCCGCGACTGCACCACATGCGCCAGCGCCGCCTGGCCGGGCAGCTGTGTCACCACCAGCCGTTCGGGCGCTGACCAGGCGGTGCCGGGCCATGCGGCGGACCAAGGCGTGAAGACCCAGCCGCCGGGCAGGCGCTCCAGCAAGGGGGCCAGCTCCGGCGCCAGGCCCTGCCAGGCCAGGCCCCAGCCGGCGGCGGCGGCGGCCTGCGCCCAGACCCCGGCGACGGGCGCCAGTTCCAGCGGCAGCACCAGTGCATGCGGGGCGCCGCCATCGGGCGGGCGGGGCAGGGCGGGTGGCTCGGCCAGGGGGGGCATGTCCAGCAGCAGCGGCAGATGCGGCTTGCGCGCGGCGGGCCAGGCACCACGGGCCGCCTGGGCCAATAGCCGGTTGGCCAGCAGTGCCGCGGCATGGGCGCGCAATTCGGGCTCCGGCCCGTCAAAGATGCCGGCGGGGTCGGCCAGCCAGCGCTGCGCCAGGACATCGGGCCCATTGGCACCCATGCGCCAAAGGGCGGCCAGCGGTGCGGGCGCCTGGGCGGCGCGTTGCTCCAGCCCGGCGGCGGGCATGCTGGGCGCGGCGGGCGTGGCGACCGGGGCATCGATCAGCGCCGCCAGCCCCTGGGCGGGCAGTGCCTCACCGGCCCAGCCCAGCGCCGACAGCTTGCTATCCAGGCGGTCCATCGCGGCGGGCGCGGCGCCGAGCAGCCACAATTCACCCGGGCGGCCGCGCCAGAGCAGGCCATCCCCCAGTTCGGCGGCATCCTGCAGCAAGGCGGCCGCGACCGCGGGCGCGGGCGTGCCGCGCAGCCGCAGCGCCTGGCCCTGCCCGGCTTCGCAACGCGCCAAGGCATTGGCCAGCGCGGCTGAGCGGGTGGGGGCATGATCCGATGGTGGTGGGGTGCGGCCTGGCATCTATGGCCATTCTCGCCGCATCTGGTTAAGCGGAAGTTCATGGCGGCGGGCAAACTGTGCCATCGCACAGCCGTGATCGTACCATCTACTGCTACTTGTCGCCGATGTTATCAGGCAGGATCATCCAGGAATGCCAAAGGCCCGCACCGAGTCCGCAGTCAGCCCCGAGGCGGCCCTTGCCGCCGCGGTGCGCAAGCTGCGCCGCGGCTCGGTGCTGGTGGTGGGCGATGCCATGCTCGACCGTTACGTCTATGGCCGCGTCAGCCGCGTCTCGCCCGAGGCGCCGGTGCCCGTCATGGCGATCGAGCGCGAGACAGCGCTGCCCGGCGGTGCCGCCAATGTGGTGCGCAACCTGACCGCGCTGGGTGCTGCCGTCGCCTTCGTCTCGGTGGTCGGTGATGACCAGGCGGGTTCCGACCTGACCGGGCTGATCGGCGGCCAGCCGGGCATCGAGCCCTGGCTGCTGGTGCAGGGCGGCCGCGCCACCACCACCAAGACTCGGTTCGTCGCCGCCGGCCAGCAGATGCTGCGCGCCGACCATGAAACCGCGGGCCCGATCCATCCGCGCCTGGCGGACCGCCTGGTGCGCATCGCCACCGATGCCATGGCCGCGACCCGCGCCGTGGTGCTGTCGGACTACCGCAAGGGCGTGCTGGTGGGTGATGTCGCGCAGCGCCTGCTGCAATTGGCGCGCAAGGCAGGCCGCGCCGTGGTGGTCGAACCGCGTGGCGGCGACCTGGAACGTTTCGCCGGCGCCGATGTCATCATCCCCGAACCCGATGAACTGGCTGCCGCCACCGGCATGGTGCTGCACAACGCGGCGGATATCGCGCGCGCGGCGGAACTGCTCTGCGTGACGCATGGCTTCGGCGCGGTGCTGGTGCCGCGCGCCACCGATGGGCTGACCCTGGCCCAGGCAGGTCATCCGGTGCGGCATATCCGCGCCGAGGCGTCCGATGCCGATGACCCTGCCGGCGCCGGCGATGCCGTGGTGGCGGTGATGGCTGCCTGCCTGGCAGCCGGCCTGCCGGTGGGCCAGGCGGCGGAACTGGCCGCGGTGGCGATGGGCGTGGTCACGCGCAAGGCCGGAATCGCCCTGGTGCGCGACGATGAATTGCTGGAGGCGCTGACGCCGGGCTTCCATGCCCGGCACAAGCTGGTCTCGCTGCCCTTCGCCTCGGGTGTTGCCGAACGCTGGCGGCATCGCGGTTGGCGCGTGGGCCTGCTCCACCTGCAAGCCGCCGCCGCCGCGCAATGGTCGCCCCTGCTGATGGAGCAGGCGCGCGAATGGTGCGACCGGCTGGTCGTCTGCATCTGCGACGAAGCCGGCCAGGCGCTGGCCGATTGGCCGATGGTGGATCTGGTCGCGCATTGCGATGGCCGGCCGAATGACGAGATGCTGCGGCTGTTCCGCCCCGATGTGCTGGTGCACGGGCCGCAGGCCGTACCGCTCGGCCTGGATGACGAGAACCTGCTGGCCGAATGGGGCGGCGCGCTGCGCCGGGCCAGCCAGCAGGAGGCGGCGGAGTAGCCCGCCGCTTCCCCTCCGCGCGGGCCTGCGCCAGATTGCCCGCAACCGGAGGAACCACCATGAACACCACCCGCCGCGCCGCATTGGCGCTGACTGTAGCCGCGCCCGCCATCCACGCCCCCTCTGCGCACGCCCAGGGCGCCTCGATCCGCATCATCGTCCCCTTCGCGCCGGGCGGTTCCACCGATGCGGTGGCGCGCCTGGTCTCGGCCGGGCTGTCGCAACGCTTGGGCGCGGCGGTGGTGGTGGACAACCGCCCCGGTGCCGCCGGCGCGCTGGGCACCGAGGCCGTGGTCCGTGCCGCCCCCGATGGCCTGACCTGGCTGCTCACCTTCGACAGCCACGCGACCTTGCCCGCGCTGCTGCCCAACCTTTCCTTCAACCTCACGCGGGACCTTGACCCGGTGATGCTGATCGGCGGCGCGCCCTATGTGATCGCAGCAAGGCCGGACAAGCCCTTCCGCAACCTGACCGAGCTGGTCGCCGCCGCCCGCGCGCGGCGCGATGCGCTGAGCTATGGCTCCACCGGCAATGGCACGATCGGGCATCTGACCATGATGCTGCTGCAACAGCGCATCGGGGCCAGCATGCCGCATGTCGCCTATCGTGGTGGCGGGCTTGCGGTGAACGACACGGTGGCGGGCCATGTGGACATGATGATCGGCTCGGCGGCGCTGCTGGCGCCGCATATCGCTGGCGGCACGCTGCGCGCCATCGCGCAGTTCGGGCCCACGCGGCTGCCCGCCCTGGCGCAGGTGGCCACCGCCGAGGAAAGCGGCTTCCCCGGGCTGCAGGCCGAGGCCTGGTGGGGTGTCTTCGCACCCGCCGGCACGCCGGCCGCGCAGATATCGCGCATGAACGCTGCCCTGCGTGAGACGCTGAGCGAGGAACGCGTGCGGCACCAGATGGAACAGACGCAGCAGGCGCGGCTTGCGCTGTCCGACCCCGATGGCCTGCGCACCTTCCTGGAGCGGCAGATCGAAACCTGGGGCGGCGTGGTGCGGGCGAACAATATCCGGCCCGACTGATTCACCCCGCCATGCGCGTGCGGTTCCGCCCTTCCGCCTTGGCCTGGTAGAGCGCGGCATCGGCCGCGCCGATCACCTGGTCGGGCATGGCGCCCGTGGCGCCGATGGCCGCCCCGATGCTGCAGGTGCAGCTCAGCTCCACGCCGCCCAGCACCAGCGGCGTGGAACCCACCGCCTCCCGCAGGCGTTCGGCGACGATCATGGTGTATTCCGCGGGCGCGCCGGCCAGCACGATCAGGAATTCCTCGCCGCCCCATCGCGCCACCACGTCTGAGGCGCGCAGATTGGCGCGCAGGCGGGTGGAGATCTCGCGCAGCGCCATGTCGCCCACATTATGGCCATAGGTGTCGTTGATCGGCTTGAAGCGGTCCAGATCCACGATCAGCACCGAGGCCTCGCCGCCGCGCAGCACGCCTTCCAGGTGGCGGCGCACATAGCGGCGGTTGCGCAAGCCGGTCAGCGGGTCGGTCACCGCCATTTCCAGGCTGCGGTCCAGTTCGGAGCGCAGGCGGTCCTGGTAGCGCTTGCGGCGGATCTGGTTGCGCACGCGTGCGCGCAATTCATTCGGGTCCACCGGCAGCATCACATGGTCATTGGCGCCGATGTCGAAGCCGCGCAGCACCATGGCGCGCTGCGCCGGGCGCGCGGCCAGCACCACCGGCACGTCGCGGGTGACGGCCTGGGCGCGCAGGCGCGAGGCCAGGCGCAGCACCTCCGCGCCGTCTTCGGGCAGGCAGAGCACGGCCAGGTCGAAGCCGCCGATCGACAGCCGCGCCCAGGCATCCTCGGTGCCGCCGCAGCGCAGCACGTCGAGGCCATCGAGCCGCAGGCTGGCCTCGATCGGGTCGGCATCCATCGCCGCACCCAGCAGCAGGGTGCGGGTGCCGGCGACACTTTCATCGGGGTCGGCGGGGGCTTCGAAGCCCAGTTCGCGCGCGGTCTCGGCGCGCAGGCGCCAGGCATCCTGCACCTGCTTCACGCGCATCAGCGCGCGCAGCCGGGCGAACAGCGTCGCGTCATCGACGGGCTTGGAGAGGAAGTCGTCGGCGCCCGCCTCCAGGCCGCGCACGCGCTCGGTGGAATCGGTCAGCGCGGTGACCATGACGACGGGAATATGGGTCAGCGCCGGGTCGCTCTTGAGGCGCTTGCAGGTCTCGAAACCATCCATGCCCGGCATCATGACATCTAGAAGAATTATGTCCGGAGACCAGCCTGAAGCCTGCCTCAGGGCTTCCACGCCGCTCTGCGCCAAAGCTACTTCGTAATATTCGCTTTGCAGCTTCGCCTCGAGCAGGCGGAGGTTCGCGGCGATGTCGTCCACCACCAGGATTCGCGCCGTCATGCGCGCATCCCCAGACGGAGACAGCCATGTCGGGCTTCACCCTGCGCCATGACCGCGCCGCCAATAATGCCGGGCTCTTCTTCAAGCGATGGCTCGCCAATCCCTTGCAGATGGGCAGCATCATCCCCTCCTCGGCGACCTTCTGCCGGCTGATCGCCGAACGCGCCGAGCGCGCCGAGGATGAGGTGGTGGTGGAACTCGGCGCGGGCACCGGCGTCATCACCCGCGCGCTGCTCGCTGCCGGCGTGCCGGCCGAGAAGCTGCTGGTCGTCGAGATCGTGCCCGAGATGGCCGAGCATCTGCGCAAGAGCCTGCCCGGCGTGCAGGTGGTCTGCGGCGATGGCTTCGAACTGCCCGAGGTGCTGCGCGCCGCCGGCAACCCCAAGGTGGGCGATGTGGTCTGCGGCATTCCGCTGGTGATGCTGCCCAAGGACGCGCAGGCGCGCATCGTGGGTGCCATGCTGGCGGCCAGCCCGAAGCGCGGCTTCCTGCACCTGTCCTATTGCATCACCTCGCCATTGCCGAAGGCAAGGCTGGGGCTGAAAGGCGGGCGGCTGGCCTATACCTTCATGAATTTCCCGCCCGGCGGTGTGTGGCGCTACGCGCCGGCCGGTTGAGCGCGTGCTCAAGACCACCTTGTCCAGTCCCCTGATGACGAACCTGTTTAGCAGGAAACCGCGCGGGGCTGGGAAGGGGGTCATCCTGCCTTCCGCTGGGATGGTTGTACTCTGACACCCGGCGGGCCGCGTGCTTGGCGCTGTCGGTGATGCTTGATGGCGGGATGCGTGGAGGTGGGATCCCCGAAAACGCTGAAGCCCGCTCTCCACAACGGGCTGGACCAGGCGGCGCGAAACACAGCCGCCTGGGGCGGATGCGGCCTTGACGCCGGACGGCCGCGCCGCCATACGCCCCACTTCCCGCGCCGGCGCCCTGGACAGCCCGGCCGAGGAAACGCGCCCCCGCCGCATGGTGCGGCCCCCGGTTCGCCGGGGCGCAAGGTGGGACGCCCGACCCCTTCAGGAGGGCCCGATGTCCAAGATGAAGACGACCTCAAGCGCCAAAAAGCGCTTCAAGATCACCGCCACGGGCAAGGTTTTGGCCGGCCCTGGCAAGAAGCGGCACAACCTCTCCGCGCGCAGCCAGAAGGCCAAGCGCCAGAACCGCGGCAGCCAGACCCTGACGGAAATGGACGCCAAGACGGTGAAGCAGTGGCTGCCCTACGGGCTGAGCCGGTAAGCGGAGGGGATTGAGACATGGCACGTGTGAAACGCGGCGTGGTCGCCCACGCCAAGCACAAGAAGGTCCTGAAGCTCGCCAAGGGCTATGTGGGCCGTTCGGGCACGAACTTCCGCCCCGCGCTGGAGCGGGTCGAGAAGGCGCTGCAATACGCCTATCGCGACCGGCGCAACAAGAAGCGTGAGTTCCGCGGTCTGTGGATCCAGCGCATCAACGCCGCCGTGCGTGAGCATGGCATGACCTATTCCACCTTCATCGCGGCGGTGAAGGCCGCGGGCGTGGAGATGGACCGCAAGGTGATGGCGGCGCTGGCGATGGAAGAGCCGGGGGCGTTTGCGGCCCTGGTGGAAAAGGCCAAGGCGGCCCGCGCCTGATTTCATATCCCTGACGGGGTTGCCGGGCCGCTCTCGATGTATCGGGGGCGGCCTTTCTTTTGGGGTTTGCACATGACCGACGACCTCGCGGCATTGGCCGCCACCACCGAGGCCGAGATCGCCGCCGCCGCCGACCCGCGCGCACTCGACGCCGTGCGCGTCGCGGCCCTCGGCAAATCAGGCAGCATCACCGGGTTGCTCAAGGGCCTGGGCGCCGTGCCGGCCGAAGCGCGCAAGGAACGCGGCGCGGCGCTGAACCAGTTGAAGCAGCGCATCGAAGCCGCACTCGACGCCCGCCGTGTGGTGCTGGACGCCGCCGCCCTGGATGCGCGCCTGGCCGCCGAACGCCAGGACATGTCGCTGCCCGCCCCGCCCATCGCGACCGGCGCCATCCACCCCATCAACCGCACCATCGAGGAACTGACCACGATCTTTGGCGCCATGGGTTTCTCGGTCGTCGAAGGCCCGGATATCGAGGGCGACTGGTACAACTTCGCCGCGCTCAACATCCCCGACCACCACCCCGCGCGGCAGGACCAGGACACATTCTACATGCCAGGCAGCGGCCCCGATGGCCGCCCGATGGTCCTGCGGACACAGACCAGCCCGCTGCAAATCCGCACCATGATCGGCCAGGAACCGCCGATCCGCATTATCGCCCCCGGCCGCACCTACCGCGCCGATCATGACGCAACGCACAGCCCGATGTTCCACCAGGTCGAGGGTCTGGTGATCGACCGCGACATCACCTTGGGCCACCTCAAGGGCTGCCTGACCGACTTCCTGCGCGCCTTCTTCGGCATCGCCGACCTGCCGGTGCGCTTCCGTTCCAGCTACTTCCCCTTCACCGAGCCTTCGATGGAGGTCGATATCGGTTGGAACCGGAAATCCGGCGAATTGGGTGCCGGTGGCGATTGGCTCGAAATCCTGGGCAGCGGCATGGTGCATCCGCGCGTGCTGGCCAATTGCGGGCTGGACCCGCGCGAATGGCAGGGCTTTGCCTTCGGCATGGGGATCGAGCGCATCACCATGCTCAAGCACGGCATCCCCGATCTGCGTCCCTTCTTCGAGGGGGATGTGCGCTGGCTGAAACACTACGGCAGCAATCCGCTCAGCCCCGCCAACCTGCATGAGGGCGTGTGATGAAGTTCCCTCTCTCCTGGCTGCGCGAACATCTCGACACCGATGCGCGCCCCGACGCCATCGCTGAAACCCTGACCCGCATCGGCATCGAAGTGGAAGGCATCGAGGACCGCGCGGCCGCGCTGGCGCCCTTCGTCATCGCCCGTGTCATCGAAGCCGTGCAGCACCCCAACGCTGACCGCCTGCGCAGTCTGCGCGTGGATGTGGGCGATGGCCGCGAGCTTTCCGTCGTCTGCGGCGCGCCCAATGCGCGCACCGGCATGCTCGGCGTCGCGGCGTTGCCTGGCGCCTATATCCCCGGCACCGACATCACGCTGAAAGCCGGCGAAATCCGCGGCGTGAAGTCCGAGGCGATGATGCTCTCCGCCCGCGAAATGGGCCTGGGCGACGACCATTCCGGCATCATGGACCTGCCCGCCGATGCACCCATCGGCGCGCGCTACGTGGATTATGCCGGCCTGGATGACCCGATCATCGAGGTGAAGGTCACGCCCAATCGCGGCGACGCACTCTCCGTTCGCGGTGTCGCGCGGGACCTGGCCGCCGCGGGCCTGGGCAAGCTCAAGCCGCTGATGGTGCCGCCGATTGCGGCCACCTACCCCTCGCCCCTGGCCTGGCGCATCGAGGACCCGCGCGCCTGCAACTGGGTGCTCGGCCGCGGCATTCGCGGCGTCAAGAACGGTCCCAGCCCGCAATGGCTGCAGGACCGCCTGGTGGCGATCGGCCTGCGCCCGATCAACGCGCTGGTCGATGTCACCAACCTCTTCACCTTCGGCCTCGGCCGGCCGTTGCACGTGTTTGACGTGGCCAAGGTGCAGGGCGACACCCTGTTCATGCGCATGGCGCGCGAGGGCGAAACGCTCGCCGCGCTGAACAACAAGACCTACACCCTGACCGCGGAGGACGGCGTCATCGCCGATGCCGCGCATGTGGATGCACTCGGCGGCATCATCGGCGGCGAGAGCACTGGCTGCGACGAGACCACCACCGAATGCTTCATCGAATGCGCCATCTTCGATCCGGTGCGCGTCGCGCTGTCGGGCCGCAGGCATGGCGTCTTCACCGATGCCCGCGCGCGCTTCGAACGCGGCGTGGACCAGGCCTTCCCGCGCCAGGCGCTGGAACTGGCCACGGCGCTGATGATGGAACTCTGCGGCGGCGAGGCCAGCGAAGTCTCCGA
>JAIXVH010000276.1 GCA_027483125.1 Acetobacteraceae bacterium
ATCCTGGTGCGGCAGGAATTCGTGCAGCGGCGGGTCCAGCAGGCGGATGGTGACGGGCAGGCCGGCCATGATGCGGAAGAGCTGCGCGAAGTCATCGCGCTGGAAGGGCAGCAGGCGGGCCAGTGCGTCACGCCGCCCGGCTTCGGTTTCCGCCATGATCATCTGGCGCACGGCGCCGATGCGGGCGGGGTCGAAGAACATGTGCTCGGTGCGGCAGAGACCAATCCCTTCGGCACCGAATTTGCGCGCCGTATCGGCATCCAGCGGCGTCTCGGCATTGGCGCGCACCTTCATGCGGCGCACCTGGTCGGCCCAGCCCATCAGGGTCGCGAAATCGCCCGACAGCTTGGGTTCGATCATCGGCACGGAGCCTGCGAAGACCTCGCCCGTCGCGCCATCCAGCGTGATGATCTCGCCCGCGCGCACGATCACGCCGCCGGCCGAGAGCGCCTGCGCCTGGTAGTCCACCGTGATGGTGCCGGCACCGGCCACGCAGGGCCGCCCCATGCCGCGTGCCACCACCGCGGCGTGGCTGGTCATGCCGCCGCGGGTGGTCAGAATCCCGCGGGCTGCGTGCATGCCGTGGATATCCTCGGGGCTGGTCTCGATGCGCACCAGGATGACGGATTCGCCCTTCGCGCCGCGGGTTTCCGCCTCATCGGCGCTGAACACCACGGCACCGCAGGCGGCACCCGGGCTGGCCGGCAGGCCCTTGGCCAATTGGCGGCGCGGGGCCTTGGGGTCGAGCGTGGGGTGCAGCAGCTGGTCGAGGCTCGCGGGGGCCACGCGCATCACCGCCTCACGCTGGGTGATCAGGCCTTCCTGCGCCATGTCCACCGCGATCTTCAGCGCGGCGGCGGCGGTGCGCTTTCCGTTGCGCGTCTGCAGCATGTAGAGCTTGTTCTGCTGGACGGTGAACTCGATGTCCTGCATGTCCTTGTAGTGGCGTTCCAGCGTCTCGCGCACGCGGCACAGCTCGGAATAGGCGGCGGGCATCACCGCTTCCATGGACTTCTCGCCGGGCTTGGAGCGCGCCTCGGACATGGGCTGCGGCGTGCGGATGCCGGCCACCACATCCTCGCCCTGCGCGTTGACCAGGTATTCGCCGTAGAAGATGTCCTCGCCCGTGCTGGGGTCGCGCGTGAAGCAGACGCCGGTCGCGCAATCCTCGCCCATATTGCCGAACACCATGGCCTGCACGTTGACCGCCGTGCCCCATTCGGCGGGGATGTCGTTCAGGCGGCGATAGGTGTTGGCGCGCGGGTTCATCCAGCTGCCGAAGACGGCGCCGATGGCGCGCCACAGCTGGTCCTTCGGGTCCTGCGGGAAGGGCGCGCCGGTCACTTCCTCGACCATGCGCTTGTATTCGCCGACCACGGCCTGCCAGTCATCGGCGGTGAGTTCGGTGTCTTCGGCCACGCCGCGATCGAGCTTGGCGGATTCGATGATCTCCTCGAAGCGGTGATGGTCCACATCGAGCACCACGGAGCCGAACATCTGGATGAAGCGGCGATAGCTGTCCCAGGCGAAGCGATGATCGCCCGACCCTGTGGCCAGCCCCTGCACCGTGATGTCGTTCAGGCCAAGGTTCAGCACCGTGTCCATCATGCCGGGCATGGAGACGCGCGCGCCCGACCGCACGGACACCAGCAGCGGCTTTTCGGCTGAGCCGAAGCGCAGGCCCACCGTGTGCTCGACATGCTCGAGCGCGGCTTCCACCTGGCCGGCGAGATCGGCCGGGTAGGTTTCCTGGTTCGCGTAATAGGCGGTGCAGACCTCGGTCGTGATGGTGAAGCCGGGCGGGACGGGCAGTCCAATACTGGCCATTTCCGCCAGGTTGGCGCCCTTGCCGCCGAGCAGGTTGCGCATATCCGCGCGGCCTTCATTGCGGCCGGCGCCGAAGCTGTACACCCACTGCGTCATCTGCTGGTCCTTCACGCTTCGATCTTGGAGAGGTCCGCGACCTGGTGCATCGCATCCACCAGGGCGGAGAGTAGCCGCAAACGGTTGTCACGGTGAGTGGGGTCATTGACCAGCACGCCGTCGAAGAAGGCATCGAGCGGGCCGCGCAGCGCGGCGAGGCTGGTCATGGCGGCGGAGAAGTCTTCCGCGGCAAGCTGCGCGGCGGCGGCATCGCGCGCGGCGATGATCGCGGTGTGCAGCGCGGCTTCCTGTTCGGTGGCGAAGGCCGCGGGCTCGGGTGCGCCGGCGGCGAAGCCCTTCTTGGCTTCGGCGCGCAGGATGTTCTGCGCGCGCTTGTAGGCGGCCAGCAGTGCGGCGCCGGTGTCGGTTTCCACCAGGGCGCGCAGCGCCTCGGCGCGGGCCAGCACGCGCAGGATGTCGTCGTCTTCGCCGATGGCGGCGGTGATGATGTCGGCGCGCGCGCCTTCGGTGCGGAGCTGCACGCGCAGGCGGTCGAAGAGGAAGGCGAGCAATTCTGCGACCATCTCCTCCGCCGGCGCCATCGCCTCGGCGCCGAGCGTCGCGCGTGTCATGCGCACATAGGTCAAATGGTGCGGCAGCACATCGCGCAGCGGCAGGCGGAAGCCCCCCTCGCGCAGAATGCGAATGACGCCGAGCGCGGCACGGCGCAGCGCGAAGGGATCGCCGCTGCCGGTGGGCTTCTCGCCGACATCGAAGAAGCCGATCAACTGATCGATCTTGTCCGCCAGTGCGACCGTTGCCGCGACAGGCTCGCTCGGCACCGCATCGCCCGGCCCCATCGGCCGGTAATGCTGCGCGATCGCGCCCGCGATCACCGCACCTTCGCCGGCCGCATAGTAGCCGCCCATCACGCCCTGCAATTCCGGGAACTCGCCCACCATGCCGCTGGCCAGATCCGCCTTACACAGCTTGGCCGCGCGCGCCGCGGTATTGGCATCCGCTCCCAGCATCGGCGCCAGCATGCGCGCGAGCCGCTCCAGCCGCGCCACGCGCTGCCCCTGCGTGCCGAGCTTCGCATGGAACACCACGCCATCGAGCTTCGGCAGGAAGGATTCCAGCCCGGCGCGCCGGTCCTGGTCCCAGAAGAACCGGGCATCCGACAGGCGCGCGCGCAGCACGCGTTCATTGCCCGCGACCAGTGCCGCGCCGCCATCGCTCGCCGTGATATTCGCCACCACTGCGAAGCGCGCGGCGGGCCGGCCATCGGCGTGGCGCAGCGCGAAATAGCGCTGGTTCACGCGCATGGAGGTGCGCATCACCTCGGCCGGCAGATCCATGAAGGCGTCATCGATGCGGCCCAGCAGCGGCACCGGCCATTCCACCAGGCCTGCCACTTCATTCAGCAGGCCTTCATCGGGGACGATTTCCAGGCCTTCGGCGGTCGCCAGCTGCGCGATACCGTCGCGGATCATCGCGATGCGTTCGGCAGTGTCCACGATGACATGGCGCTCGCGCAGGCGGGTCAGATAGTCGGCATGGCCGGTGACGGCGATGGCGCCCGGGCCATGCACGCGATGGCCTTCGGTGATGTCGCCGCTGGCCAGGCCATGCGCCGCGTCATCGCCGCGGGCCAGCGCGAAGGGCACCACCGCGCCATCCAGCAGGCACAGGATGCGCTGCAAAGGCCGCACCCACAGGAAGCCGCTCTGGCCCCAACGCATGGATTTCGGCCAGGGGAAGTTCCACAGAATGTCGGGCAGCGCGGCGGCGATCAGTGCCGCGGCCTCCATGCTGGAGCCGGGCTTCACCAGCACCCAGAAATCGCCCTGCTGCGCCAGCGCGTCCCGCGCCACGCCGTGCTTCTTCAGGAAGCCGGCCAGCGCGGCCTCGGGCGCATTCACCCGCGGGCCGCGTTCTTCCTTGGCGGCGGTGTCGGCACGCGCAGCGACCTGCATCACCAGCCCGATGCGGCGCGGGCCATGGAAGCCTTGCGGCGCGCCAAGCGCTATGGGTTTCAGCGCCTCACCGACCAGCCGGCACAGATCTTCGGCCGCCCGCGCCTGCATGCGCGCGGGGATTTCCTCGGTGAGCAGTTCGAGCAGGAGTTCAGGCACTAGATGGCGGCTTTCACATCGGTGTGGGCGAAGTCATCACCCTTGAACAACAAAGGCTGGTTGCGGGACTTGGCGAGGGCATAGGCGAAGCAGTCGCCCAGGTTCAAGCCGGCCGGGTGCCGCCCCTTGCCGTAGCGGCGCCAGGCGTCACGCGCGAGTGCCGCGTGTTCGGCGGTGAAGGGGATGATCTCGGCCTGGGCATCGGCCAGCAGCCTGTCCAGATTGGTGCCGGCCCGCTCCCCGCCGCGGCCCTCCAGAACCAGTGTCATTTCGACCCGCGTGGCGGCCGAAACCCCGATACCGCCCGCACTCATCATGGCTGTCGCGAAGCGCAAGGCGTCAGGTTCATCGAGCAGGACGGCAACGACCGCGGAAGTGTCCACGATCACTTCGGCAAACCGTTCTCGTCATAGAGATCGGAATGATCGCTGGTCCGCAGATGCTCCGGCACCATCGCCGCCGTTTGCCGCGCCAGTTCCATGATGCGCGCGATGCGCGCCTGACGCTCGGCGGCGTCGCGCGCCTCTTCCTC
>JAIXVH010000305.1 GCA_027483125.1 Acetobacteraceae bacterium
ATCGCGCAGGCCGGTGCCCCGCTGGATGTGGCTTACGCGGCGGCGACGCAGGTGATGTTGGAGAATTTGTTGGCCGAGGATGCGCGCGAGGGGATCGCGGCTTTCGTGGACAAGCGCTCCCCGTCGTGGGGAGATGCCTGACAGGAACAAGAAAATACTCCTTGCATCGCGGGATCAAAATAGGTATATAAACAATATGAGCCACTGTAGGAGCGAGCTATGCCCAATCCTGGTGTCACAGAGGCGGATTTACGCGCTGCGATGCGGGACCCTCGATACTGGCAGACAGGCCACCCCGAGCGAGCCAGCCACGTCGCCCGCGTATCCGAAGGCTGGCGCAACCTTGTCGGAGCAGAGGATTCGCAAGACGGAGATGTGAGCGTCAGGTCGTATGTTCGGAACATTGGCGGAAGGGCAGTAACCGTCGCAGCCCATACTCGCACGAATCCTCCAGGAGGGGAGACGCCGGATCGCGCCGAAGCGCAAGCAGCAAGCGAAGAGACGGAGCGGGCCGTTGCTGTCGCAAGCGCGCGCGATGCAGCTTGCGAAGCTCAACGGATACGAGACGAGGCAATCTGCCGCGCTCTGCGCATGCCAGCCGTCATACGTGAATCATGTTGGGCGAGCGTATATTTTCGAGAAGTGCAATGCCGACGTGGCGGGAATATTCCACCATTGGTGATAGGACGTTGATCACATGACAGAACCGTTCGAGGCTATGGCCTCTCGCACCTTACTCGTCGACGGGAAGCCCGGATTCACCTTCCGCATTGGCCGACCATTTTTGGCGCCCGAGGGCGATTGTTGGTTCTGCCCTTATGAGATCGAGGGGCCTCTCACCTCGCGTCGCTCTCGCTGCGGCGGTCATGATGCGATGCAGGCATTGGTGGGTGCTCTCTATGTCCTCGACGCTGAGATCGAAACCAGCGCTGAACATGAACTTGGCCGACTTTCATTCTTCGCTGATGGGACGGATTTCGGCTTACCATCGTTGCCGCGGGCATAGCTTCGAATCATAGTGGAAGCGGTAGCCTCATCGAGCAAGACGCAAACATTCGACGGCACGCCCGCTGATGCCAAGATGCGAGGAACTTGGCCGCCCAGCTGTGCTGCTGTCAGCGGCCGCACTCAGCACGGTCAGCAACTCCACACCGGAAACGCCCAATGGAAAAATACGAACACGGCCTGGCTCGCAACCCCGCCAACCACACGGCCCTCACGCCGCTGCACTTCCTGGAACGCGCGGCCGCCGTCCACCCCACCCACACCGCTGTGGTCTATGGCGGCCTGACACGCAACTACGCCGAACTGCGCGCGCGCTGTGTGCGGCTGGCGCATGCGCTGACCAAGCTCGGCCTCGGCCGCGGCGACACCGTGGCCGCGCTGCTGCCCAACATCCCCGAAATGCTGGAATGCCATTTCGGCGTGCCCATGGCCGGCTGCGTGCTGAACACCATCAACACGCGGCTGGATGCCGGCACCATTGAATACATCCTCGACCATGGCGAGGCGCGCGCCATCATCGTGGACAGCGAATTGGTGCCGGTGCTGCGCGAGGCCCTGCACCGCCACCCCAACAAGCCCACCATCATCGAAGTGCGCGACCCGCATGCTACCGTCGGCGAATCCATGGGCGGCATGGAGTACGAGGATTTCATCGCCAGCGGCCAGGCCGATTTCGCCTGGACCCCGCCGGCCGATGAATGGGACGCGATCGCGCTGAACTACACCTCCGGCACGACAGGCCGGCCCAAGGGCGTGGTGTATCACCATCGCGGCGCGCATCTGCTGGCCACCGGCAATGTGCTGTCCGCGGACATGACCAGGCACCCGGTCTATCTGTGGACGCTGCCGATGTTCCACTGCAATGGCTGGTGCTTCCCCTGGACCATCACCGCGCTGGCCGGCACGCATGTCTGCCTGCGCGCGGTGCGGGGGCCGGCGATGTGGTCAGCGATGGCCGACAATGATGTGACGCATATGTGCGGCGCGCCCATCGTGATGTCGACGCTGTTGGCGACACCCGAGAAGGAGAAGAAACACCTGGCGCAGCCCGTGCGCTTCGTGGTGGCCGGCGCGCCGCCGCCTGAGGCCGTGCTGGGTGCGATGACGGCGGCGGGCTTCCAGGTCGTGCATGTCTATGGGCTGACCGAATGCTACGGGCCGTCGGTGGTGAATGAATGGCGCGCGGAATGGGACGTGCTGCCCGCGCCCGACCGCGCCGCGCGCATGGCCCGCCAGGGCGTGCGCTATCACGCGCTGGAGGGCCTGGCCGTGATGGACCCCGAGACGATGCAGCCGCTGCCCGCCGATGGCGAGACGATGGGCGAGGTGATGATGCGCGGCAATGTCGTGATGAAGGGCTATCTGAAGGATGAGGGCGCCACGCGCGGCGCCTTTGCAGGCGGTTGGTTCCACACCGGCGACCTGGCCGTGACCTATCCGGACGGCACCATCCAGCTGAAGGATCGCAGCAAGGACATCATCATCTCGGGCGGCGAGAACATCTCCTCGATCGAGGTGGAGGATGTGCTGTTCAAGCACCCCGCCGTGGCGCTGGCCGCCGTGGTGGCCGCACCCGATGAGAAATGGGGTGAGGTGCCGTGTGCCTTCGTGGCATTGAAGCCAGGCGCGGCGGCGAGCGCCGAGGATTTGATGGCGCATTGCCGGCACACGCTGGCGGGGTTCAAGGTGCCCAAGCGGGTGCTGTTCCAGGAATTGCCCAAGACCAGCACCGGCAAGATTCAGAAGCACGTCTTGCGGAAGTTGGTGCGGGGGTGAAGACGCCCTGAGCGATAGCGGCTTGGATAGCCGGTAGCGGCCCGATCCACGCGCCCGAGGCTTCCTCCAAACGGAAGCCTTGGATCAACCAAGGCACACCTGGTCCTTCATGGGCAGAAAGGCCTAGTTGCCGGTGCGGACGGCAACGGACGCCACGCCCGCTCCGACCAACATAGCACCGCCGGTCTTGTTCACCGCTCCGATGACCCGCTCGCTACCGACCAGCCCACGGGCGCGGCTTGCAAAAAACGCGTAGGCCAGCGCGTTGGCGAAAGCGATCACAAGGAACGTTGCCTGCAGGATGAGAACCTGCGGCCAGAAAGCGGCATGCTGATCGATGAATTGGGGGAAAAACGCGACGAAAAACAGAATGCCCTTGGGATTGAGGCTGGTCACCAGCCAAGCATGCGCACCCATCCGCAATGCAGTTGATACATCCGTCTTGGGCTCGGCGCTGAGAGTTCCACCCGCCCGGAACAGCTTGATCCCGAGATAGATCAGGTAGGCTGCACCGATCCACTTCACCACGGTGAACAAGGTGGCCGACGCCATGAGCAGGGCCCCGATGCCCAAGACGGAGAGCGACATCGCCGTGAAGTCACCGAGCGCAACGCCGACCGCCATGGGCAGCGCCGCGCGCCAGCCTTGGCCGAGCGCATAAGACACGACAAGCAACACGGTCGGGCCTGGGATCAGTACGAGGGCGGTGGAGGCGGCGACGAAGGCGAGCCAGATCTCGAAGGTCATGGGCGGTCCTCAATGGATGGTTGAGCCATCCATGGGGTCGTGCGGGTGTCAACAGGCCGTTTGTTGGTTGGCCTTCCGCTTAAGAGGTCCGGCACCACCGCAGCTATTGAGCTGTTCCGCGTCGCGCTGAACTGTACCCTGAGCAGCGGCCCCTGCACTGCGATGCTGCGCTCAAATTCCGCAAGGCGGTCAACCTGCGTGCGCCTGCAAATCCTCCAGCCGGCAATACCGCAGCGCCGCCTGATGCGTCGCCGCCAGCCGCACCAGCGGCGCGCAGCCCGCCTGGCGCGCCTCCTCCCAGCGCATGGCGCAGAGGCACCAGGAATCGCCAGGCTTCAGCCCAGGGAAGGCGTAGTCCGGCCGCGGCGTTGACAGGTCATTGCCGCGCTGGCGCGAGAACGCCAGGAACTCCGCCGTGACCACGGCGCAGACCGTGTGCGAGCCATGGTCGCGTTCATCCGTGTGGCAGCAGCCATCGCG
>JAIXVH010000442.1 GCA_027483125.1 Acetobacteraceae bacterium
CCGGGTAGTAGCCGAAGAACAGCCCGGTCAGCGCCGAGGTCGCCACCGCGATCAGGATCGCATCGGGCGGGATCACCGTCGGCCAGCCGGCCACATGCGCGATCGCATAGGACATGCCGATGCCGGCCAGGATGCCGGCAATGCCGCCGAACAGCGCCAGCAGCACCGCCTCCAGCAGGAATTGCCGAAGGATATCGCGCCGGCGCGCACCGATCGCCAGCCGCAGCCCGATCTCACGCGTGCGCTCGGTCACGCTCACCAGCATGATGTTCATCACCCCGATGCCGCCGACCAGCAGCGAGATCGCGGCCGCGCCTGCCAGCAGCATGGACATGGTGCGGGCCGCGCCATCCATGGTGGTCGCCACATCGGTCAGGTTGCGGATGGAGACGCTGTCCGGCTCATTCGCCGCAACCCGGTGGCGCTGGCGGAAGAACTGCCGCAGCTGCTCCTCCACATCGCGCATGCTCTCGCCCTCATGCACCTTCACGCTGATGGTGGCCACCGCCCGCGCGAAGGCGCGCGGCGCGCCCATCACCGAACGCCGCGCCGTCCAGAAGGGCATGACGATGGTGTCGTCCTGGTCCTGGCCCATCGGGTTCTGGCCCTTGCGCGCCATCACGCCGATGACCTCGAAGGGCGTGGCACGGATGCGGATCTCGCGGCCCACCGGGTTCTCGTCGCCGAACAGATTCTCGGCGACCGTGGCGCCGATCACCACCACCTTGCGGCCGGATGTCGCTTCCTCGGGCGTGAAGAAGCGCCCCTCGGCGATCGACCATTCATGGATGGCGAACCAGTCCGCATCGGTGCCGGTCACGGTGGTCGACCAGTTCTGGTTGCCATAGACGGTCTGCTGCTGCTGGCGCGTGACACCGGCTGCCATGGACACGGCCGGGATTTCGCGCGGGATCGCCTGCGCATCATCCCAGCTCATGTTCGGCCGCTGCCCGGCGCCGAGCGACACGCCACCCATGCGCACATTGCCGCCCCAGACCAGCAGCAGATTGGCGCCCAGCGACTGGATCGAGGACAGCACGCGCTCGCGCGCCCCCGCCCCCACCGACACGGTGGCGATCACCGCCGCGATGCCGATGAAGATGCCCAGCGAGGTCAGCGCCGCGCGCAGCTTGTTGGCGGCGAGCGAGGCCAGTGCGGCGCGGAACGCCTCGAACAGATCCATGCCACCCTTGCCCGGCGGCAGCGGCGGCAGCGGCGCCTGCACCTCGCGGATGGGGGTGATGACGTTCACAGCAGCAGTTCCGCCGCTTCGATCGGCTGCTGGCGCGCATCCTCGATCAGCCGGCCGTCACGGAAGCGCAGCACGCGCGAGGCAAAGGCCGCCACTTCCGGATCATGCGTGACGATCATCACCGCGGTGCCGGCGCGGTGCAGCGCCTGGAACAGCGCCATGATCTCGTGCCCGGTGCGTGTATCCAGCGCGCCGGTGGGCTCATCCGCCAGGATCAATCCAGGACCATTGACGATGGCGCGCGCGATGGCGACGCGCTGCTGCTGCCCGCCGGAGAGCTGGTTCGGCGTGTGATGCATGCGCGCGCCCAGGCCCACGCGTTCCAGCGCGATGGCCGCGCGTTCGCGTCGCTGCCGGCGCGGCAGGCCGCGATAGGTCATGGGCATTTCGACATTGGCCAGCGCATCGGCGCGCGAGAGCAGATGGAAGCTCTGGAACACGAAGCCGATCTGCCGCGAGCGCAGCTCCGCCAACCGGTCGGCGGAGAGTGCCGCCACATCCTCGCCCGCCAGGCGGTAGCTGCCGCGCGTCGGCCGATCCAGGCAGCCGATCAGGTTCAGGAAGGTGGATTTCCCGGACCCCGAAGGCCCCATGGCAGCGACGAAACTGCCAGGCTCCACCAGCACATCCACGCCATCCAGCGCGCGCACCACCTCATCGCCCGAAGGGTAGTGGCGCGAGAGGTCACGGGTTTCGATCAGCGCCGCCATCAGAACATCCGCGGCATGGGCGCGCTGGGACGGGCTGCGGCGCTGGCGCGCTCCACCCCGATCACGACGCGCGCGCCAGCCTCGATCTCGCCGCTGATGATCTCGGTCACGCTGCCATCGGTCAGCCCCGCGCGGATCTGCACCGCCCGCGTGACGCCATCCTCCAGCACATGGATGGTGCCCGGGGTGCCGGCATCGCCGCCGCGCTGGGCGCGCTGGGCTGCCAGGCGCGAACGCTGCTCGGGCGTCAGGATGGAATTGATGCGCGAGAAGACGCGCTGCCGCGCCGCCTGCGCCTGCTGGCGGCGTGCCTCGGCATCCTGCGGCAGGGCGGCCAGGCGGTCACGCAATTCGGCCCGCGCGGCGTCGATCTCCTGGCGCTGCGTGGGTGAGAGATCAGGCAAGGCCGCGATCGCGGCCTCGAAGGGGCTGGTCGCGGGCGCGGCCGCATCCTGCGCGCCGCTGGAAGGCCGCCAGCGCAGCGCGGCATTGGGCACGCGCAGCACATCGCGGCGTTCATCGGTGGTGATGCGCATGGTCGCCGTCATGCCGGGCAGCATGCGCCCGCCGGTATTGGGCGCGGTCACCACCACCGTGTAGGTGACCACATTGTTCACCGTGGCCGAGGCGAGCCGCACTTCCTTCACGCGCCCGGTCAGGTTGGTGCTGGGGTGGGCGGCGACGGTGAAGGTCGCGACCTGGCCCGGGCGGATGCGGCCGATATCGGCCTCATCCACCGTGACCCAGACTTCCATCTCATCAAGGTTGGCGGCGATGGTGAACAGCACCGGCGCCTGCAAACTCGCCGCCACCGTCTGGCCGATATCGATGCTGCGCGAGATCACCACGCCATCGATCGGGCTGCGGATGGTGGCGAAACCCAGATTCACATCCACCTGGCGCAGCTGGGCGGCACGCTGTTCGGCGGTGGCGGTGGCGGTCTCGACCTGGGCGCGGGCGACGCGGGCTGCGGCCTCCGCGCTCATGAGGTTGGCCTCGGCCTGCATGATCTGCGCCTCGGCGCCCGCGAGCTGCGCGCGGGCGACATCCTGCGCATTGCCGGCACGCAGTGCATCACGGGTGGCGCCCACGCCGCTGCGGCGCAGCTCCTCGGTGCGGCGGGCATCGAATTCGGCGTCGCGCAGCTGTGCCTGCTGCGCGGTCATCCCCGCGCGCGCGGCGGTGACCTGCGCGCGCGCCTGCTCGGCATCGGCGGCCGCACGCTCGGCCTGGGCGCGGGCGACGAGAAGATTGGCGCGGGCGGATTGCAGATCGGCCTCGGCCGCCGCGCGCGTGGCTTCCAGCTGCTGCGTGTCCAGCCGCGCCAGCGGGGCCTGCGCGGTGACGCGTGAATTATAGTCGGCGAAGAGCTCGCGCACCTGGCCCGACAACTGGCTGCCCACCACCACGCTGGTCACCGGGTTCACCGTGCCGGTGGCCGAGACGATGGCGGTGATGCTGCCGCGATCCACCTCGGCGGTGCGCAGCCGCGGGCCTGTGCTCTCGGCCCGCGCCAGGCCCGGCATGCCCTGCGCATACCACCAGCCGCCGCCACCCAGGCCGCCCAGCACCAACAGAACAAGGATTCCACGCTTCATGATGATTGCCGCATAGCACAGCCGATGTAACGGTGATGTTGCTTCTTTGGGGTGGATCGCAACATGCGGGTGCTGGTGTTGGGCGCGGGCGCGCTGGGCGGGTATTTCGGCGGGCGCCTGGCGCAGGCGGGCGGGGATGTGACCTTCCTGGTGCGGCCTGCGCGCGCGGTGCGCCTGGCCGATGGCGGCCTGCGCATCGACAGCCCTTTCGGCCCTGCGCACATCGCCCCGCAAGTGATCACGCAGGCGATGCCGGGCTTCGATCTCTGCCTGCTGGCCTGCAAGGCCTATGACCTGGATGCGGCGATCGAGACGCTGCGCCCTGCCGCCGATGGCCGCATGGCGATCCTGCCGGTGCTCAACGGCCTGTCGCATGTCGCGCGGCTGCAGACGGAATTCGGCGCGGAGCAGGTGCTGGGCGGGCTCGCGCGCATCCAGGCGACACTCGCGCCGGATGGCACGGTGCGCCAGCTCAATGATTGGCGCTGGTTGAGCTTCGGCGAATGGCAGGGCGGCGTGTCGGATCGCGCGCATGCCATCGCCGCGGCCTTCGCGCCCGCCATCGGCATGGTGGCCGAGGCGGTGCCCGATATCCGCCAGCGCATGTGGGAAAAGCTCGTGCATCTGGGCACGGCGGGCATCTGCACGGTGCTGATGCGCGCAGCCGTGGGCGAGATCGCGCGCAGTGAAGGCGGCACGGCATTCATGCGCGGCGTGCTGCGTGCGAATGCGGCGATCGCAGCGGCACATGGCCACCCGATGCCCGATGCCTTCATGGCCCAATACGACGCGCTGTTCGGCGATGCGACGAGCCTCTACGCCACCTCCATGCTGCGCGACATCGAGGCAGGGCTGGATGCGGAGGTCGAGCACATCCTGGGCTTCCTGGCCGATGCGGCGGCACAGGCGGGCATCGACAGCGCCGCCCATCGCCTGGCGCTGCTGCATGGCCGCGCCTATCTGCAGCGCCGCGCGGCGCAGCGGCTACCGGCGCAGTAGCAGCGCCACCGCACCGACCAGCGCGGAGATCAGCAGCAGGATCAGCGCCAGCGCATTGGCCTCGGGTGTCGGGCCCACGCGCATCTGGCTGAACAGCAGGACCGGCAGGGTTGTGGCACCCGGCCCGCCGGTGAAGCTGGCCAGCACCACATCATCCAGCGAGAGCATGAAGGCCAGGCCCCATCCCGCCGCGAGCGAGGGGAGCAGCAAGGGCAGCGTGACGGTGCGGAACACCGCCGCCGGCGTCGCGCCGAGATCGGCCGCCGCATCCTCCAGCAGGCGCCCCAGCCCCGACAGCCGCGCCTGGACGATGATCGCGACATAGGCCGCGCCCAGGCTCGCATGCGCGAGCAGGATGGTCAGCACGCCGCGCCCGTCGGGCCAACCGGTCGCGCGCTCCAGCGCCACGAACAGCAGCAGCAGCGACAGGCCCGTCACCACCTCGGGCAGCACCAGCGGTGCGGCGGCCAGCGCGCCGAACAGCGTGCGGCCGCGGAATGCGCCATGCCGCGCCAGCACCCAGCCCAGCGCGCCGCCGGCCAGCACCGCCAGTGTCGCCGCACCGGCCGCGATGCCGAGCGAGAGCATCGCCGCTTCCAGCATGCGCGGATTGCCCGCGAGTGCGGCGAACCAACGCCAGGAAAACCCGCCCCAGACGAAGGGCTGGCGCGCATCGCTGAAGGCAAAGGCCGCCATCAGCGCCACCGGCGCCCAGAGAAAGACCAGGCCCAGGGCCAGCAGCGCGCGCGTCACCGGCGTTCCAGCCGCTGCCACAGGATGATGGGGGCCAGCAGCACGCCCAGCAGCGCGACGGATGCCGCCGCCGCGAGCGGCCAGTCGCGCGACTGGAAGAATTCCTGCCAGATGGCGCGGCCGGCCAGCAGCGCCTCGGGCGGGCCCAGCAGTTCGGGCACGACGAATTCGCCCACCGCCGGGATGAAGACCAGCAGGAAAGCCGCCCCCGCCGCGGCCGCGCTGGCCGGCAGGGTGACCGTGCAAAAGGCGGTGAACGGCGAGGCGCCGAGATCGGCCGCGGCTTCCTCCAGCGCCGGGTCGCGCGCGGCGAGCGCCGCATAGAGCGGCAGCAGCGCGAAGGGCAGATAGCTGTGCAGCATGCCCGCCAGCAGCGCGGGCCAGGCATAGAGCATCTGCCAGGCTTCGCTGGCCAGGCCCAGTTCGATCAGCAGCCGGTTCACCAGCCCGGAATCGCGCAGCAGCCCGATCCAGGCGCCCATGCGCAGTACGAAGCCGATGGCGAAGGGCAGCACGCAGAGGCCCAGCAGCCATGCGCGCAGCCGTGGCTGTGCGCGCAGGATGCCCAGCGCCATGGGATAGGACAGGCCCACACACAACAGCGCCGTCACCGCCGCCAGCAGCACGGACCGTGCCAGCGCCGAGAGGAAGAACGCATCCGCCGTCAGCAATGCCCAGCTTTCATTCGGCGCCTCGCTGGCCCATGGCAGGCGGAAGGGCGGCAGGCCTTCATCCGGCACGGCGAAAGCGATGACCAGCACCAGCAGCAAGGGTGCGGCGACCAGCAGGGCAAGCCACGCCACGGCACCGGCGCGGATCATGCGCCGAGCGGCACCATCGCCGCCACATCCCAGGAGAGCATGACCGCGCTGCCCTCGGGCGGGGGCGGTGCGCCGGCGGGCAGGGCCACGCGCAGCGCCGTTCCATCGGCGGTGCGACATTCGAGCAGCCATGTCTCGCCGCGAAAACCGGCCCGCAGCACATGCGCGGGCACGGTGCCGGTGATGCCCAGGCGGATATTCTCGGGGCGCAGCGCATGGTTGCCGATGATGTTCGCCGCACCCAGGAATTCCGCGACGAAACGCGTGGCGGGGCGGGCATAGACCTGCTGCGGCGGGCCGAGCTGGGCGACGCGCCCGCCATGCAGAATGGCGACCAGGTCGGCCAGGCCCAGCGCCTCCTGCTGGTCATGCGTGACCATCAGGAAGGTGGTGCCGGTCTCGCGCTGCAGGCGGCGCAACTCAGCGCCGGTGGCCGCGCGCAGCCCGGCATCCAGCGCGGCCAGCGGCTCATCGAGCAACAGCAGCGGCGGCTTGCGGGCCAGCGCGCGCGCCAGGGCCACGCGCTGCTGCTGCCCGCCCGAAAGCTGCGCGGGCCTGCGCGAATCAAGGCCGGCAAGGCCGACCAGTTCCAGCAATTCCCGCACGCGCGCCGCCTGGTATGTGCCGGCGCGCCGCAAGCCATAGGCGATGTTCTCATGCACCGAGAGATGCGGAAACAGCGCATAGGACTGGAACATCATCGCGCAGGGCCGAAGCCGCGGCGGCAGTGGCGCGATGTCCTGGCCGTCCAGCATGATGCGCCCGGCATCGGCGGTCTCGAAGCCGGCGATGATGCGCAGCAGCGTGGACTTGCCGGAGCCCGAGCCGCCAAGGATGGCCACGAAACTCCGCGCCGGCAGCTCGAGCGAGAGATCGCGCAGCGCGGGCGTTGCGCCGAAGCTCTTGTGCAGTGCTTCGATGCGAAGGCTCAACGCCCGGCCTTGAAGCGCGACCAGAGCCGTGTGCGCGCCCGCTCCACCGCGGCAGGCGGCGTGCCGGCGATGAAGGCGTTGCGCAGGGCGGCGTCATCGGGGTGCACCGAAGGATCATTGGCGACATCGGCGCGCAACAACGCGCGCGCCGCCGGCACGGCGGAGGGGTAGCGCACCTGGTTGGTGATGCCGGCCATCACATCGGGCTGCAGGAGGAAATTGATGAAGGCATGCGCCGCATCGGGGTTGGGCGCATCGGCCGGGATCGCCAGCATGTCGAACCAGAGCTGCGCGCCTTCGCGCGGTGCGACGTAACGGATATCGAAGGGGCGGTTGGCTTCGCGCGCGCGTGCGCCGGCCTGGATGACATCGCCCGAATAGCTCAGCGCCAGGCAGATTTCGCCATTGGCCAGCGCATCCACGATCGCCGCCGATCCGGGAATGCTGCGCAGGAAGGGCCGGATCGCCAGCAGCGCCTGTTCGGCCGCGCGCAGATCCGCCGCATCGCCGCTGTTCGGATCGCGGCCCAGAAAGCGCAGCACGGAGGGCAGCACATCGGTCGGGCTGTCCATCACCGCAATGCCGCAGCGCGCGAGCCTGCGCGCATTCGCCGGGTCCATCAGCAGCGCCATGCTGTCCAGCGGCGCATCGGGTGCGAGCGCGCGAATGCGGTCCTCGCGCATGCCAAGCCCCACCGTGCCCCAGAGATAGATCACGCCATGGCGGTTGCCCGGATCGACCGCGGCGATGCGCTGCATCAGCGCGGGATCCAGGTTGCGCGCATTGGGAATGCGCGACATGTCGAGCGGCCGCAGGCCGCCCGCGCGCACCAGCCGCGCGAAGGTGGGCTCGCTGGTCGGCACGATGATGTCGAAGCCCGAGCGCCCCGCCGAAAGCCGGCCCTCGAGCGTCTCCAGGCTGTCATAGACATCGTAGCGGATGCGGATGCCGCTCTCGCGCTGGAAGCGGTCCACCGCGTAGGGGTCGATATAGTCGGCCCAGTTGAAGACGTTCAGCACCGGCTGCGCGGGCGCGGCCAGGGGCATCAGCAACAGCAGGGCAAGCAGCGCGCGCTTCATGGCACCTGCATGCCATTGCGCCCCCGGCTTCGCCAAGTGCGAAACAGCAGCAGTTTTTGCTTGACGTTGTGCGGAATGTTTTGCTATTTCGAGCAGGTCAACGGGCGAAGTATGCCCGCATCCATTCCCATCACCTTTGGCTTTCCGCACCGCCCGGGCAATCCCCGCGCGGTGCCTTGGCGCGTCCATCCCCCAGGAGAAACCCGATGCCCTTCGCCCCCACCGGCCTGACGCCGCTGATCCAGACCAGCGCCTTTTCCCTGTGGCATTACGTCACGCAGGACCCACGGGCCGAGGTCGCGACACTGGGCTATTTCAACACGGTGGCCGGCCAGTTCAAGCCCGGTGACCTGATGCTGCTGCAATCCTCCGACGCGCTGGCGATGCTGCCTTTGCGCGCGGGCCCTGCCTTCGGCCCTGGTGTCACGCTCGATGGCGCGATCGCCCCGCTGGCCGCCCTGCGCAGTGCCGCGCAGAATTTCTCGCTGAGCCAGACGGTGGGCGCCGTGGTGCGGACGATTATCCTGGCCCCCTTGGCCGCCGGCTTCATCGCCGGCACCACCATCCCGGTCTCGGCCCAGGTGCACGGCCCGATCAGCCAGGTCGTGGTCAGCCTGCGCAACGCCTCGGGCCAGACGGTGAACACCGCGCAGACCGTCACCGTCACCGGCGGCTTCGCCACCGCGGCACTGCCCGCGCCGCCGACCGGCAGCGGCTACCGCATCCGTGTCGAGGACGCGCTGGACCCCGCGATTGCCGCCACCTCGCGCAGCTTCTCCGTGGCGCCGCCCTCGCGCGCGCTCAAACTCGAGAACGGCTTCGCCATCCTGATGGAAAACGGCTTCGCGCTGCTGGCCGATTGACGCCTGCCCCCTGCCCCTCCGGACCCAACGGACCCCCACATGTCAGATCTTCGCATCAGCCAGCTTCCGGCGGCGGTGACGCTTGCCGACACCGATCTCGCCGCCGTCTCGCAGATGGCAGGCGGCCCCACGACACGGCGCACCAGCCTCGCGCAGCTGCGCTCCGCCATGCACGACCAGCGCAGCGTGCATGTCCATGACTTCGGTGCGATCGGCAACGGCATCACCAATGACGCGCCGGCGATCCAGGCGGCGATCAATTTTCTGGCCGGCAAGGGCGGCGGCGTGGTGCAGTTCGGCCCGCGCCACTACCGCCTGGGCAGCGGCATCACCGTCAATGGTGTGACGGTGCGGCTGCAGGGGACGGGCTTCACCGAAGGCCCCGGGCCTGCTGACGGCACCTGGCTGACGGTGGCCAATACCGGCTTCACGCCCTTCACCTTCACGGGTCTCATGGCGCGCGGCTCGGTCGTGGCGGATATCGCGGTCGCCGAGATTCATCCGACGAATTTCTCCGCCAGCTGGGCGCCGACGAATTACGACTGGTTCTTCCGCATCGTCGATTGCCTGGGCGGCGTGGATTTCGAGAACGTCTTCCTCTGCGGCGTCAACAAGGGCTTCCTCTGCCACAACTCCGGCCGCACGGATTTCCGCCGCATCCGCGGCCAAGTGTTCAGCGCCGGCATCGAGGTCGAGCAGGCACTCGACGTGCCGCGCCTGCACAACATCCATTTCTGGCCCTTCTGGTCGTCGAATGTGCATGTCGTCGACTGGCAGCAGGCCAATGGCGATGCGATCATCTTCCGCCGCTGCGACGGGCCGTTCATCGACCAGGCCTTCGTGCTCGGCTATCGCTCGATGTTCCGCTTCAGCCAGGGGCTCGAGGGGCGCACGACCAAGTTCTACATCGGCCAGGCCTATGCCGATTTCGCCCGCTACGGGATCTGGGTGGACACTGCCGGGGTCGACGGGCTGGTCGCCAACTTCACCACCCACCATGAAAGGCTGGACGGCACCGGCAACCCCCTGCCCGGCTCGCATGCGGTCTTCGTCAATGCGCCCTCCTGCCGCATCCAGATGGGCAATCTGCGCGTCGATGCGGTGGAGGACACCGCGATCCGGCTGGCCTCGCACAGCAGCCGGATCGACCTCTTCGCGCTGCGCGTCGTGCGCTACAATCTGCGCAACAACGGCGCGCCGGCGATCAGCGTCGCCAATGCCACGACCGGCGATGCCAACCGCGTCATCCTCGGCACGCCGCCGATCCTGGAGAGCTTGACGCCGGGGCCGATGTGCAACCTCGATGGCAATGGCGTCGTGCAAATGCGGGCGCCCGCCGGCACCACGGCCAAGCCCGGCATCGCGGTGGGCGAGGATGCGACGGGCTTCTCCCAGCCCGGCGCGCAGACGCTCTCGGCCAGTGTCGCCGGTGCCGAGGTCGCGCGCTTCACGCCGGCGACGGTGCACCTTGCCGGCGCGCCCGGCGGGCATGCGCTGCGGGCACATGCGCCGGCCGCCAGCGTGAACAGCATCACCATCAGCGGTGCCACGACGACCACGGCACCCACGCTCGAAAGCACCGGCAGCGATGCCGATGTCAGCCTGATGCTGCGCACCAAGGGCACCGGCGCGCACAGCTTCGTCACCGGCGGCGGCGTGCAGATGCAGGTGCTGCACATCGCCAATGCGGTGAACGCGGTGCAGATGATCGGCGCCGCGACGGGTGCGGCGCCCAGCGTCGGATGGCAGGCGGCGGGGGCGGATGCGAACATCTCCGCCGTCATCGGACAGCCCAAGGGTTCGGGCGCGCTCATCGCGCAATTCCCCGACAGCAATGTGAGCGGCGGCAATGCGCGCGGCACTGGCGCGGTCGATCTGCAATTGTCGCGCACGGCGGCCGCGCAGGTGGCCTCGGGCAGTGCGGCGAGCATCGCTGGCGGGCAGAACAACACCGCCAGCGGCGGCACCAGCGCGATCGGCGGCGGTATCGGCAACACCGCATCCGCCACCAGCACCACCATCGCCGGCGGCACCAGCAACATCGTCTCCGCGCAACGCTCATGGTGCCCGGGCGGGGAGCGCAGTTCGTCGCGCGCCAATGTCGGGCGCGGCGCCTGGTCGGCCGGGCGCTTCGGCACGGATGGCGATGCGCAGGCCGGTGAATTCGTGCTGCGCACCAGCACCACCACCACCGGTGCGGTGCGCGCCACCAGCGATGGCGCCGCAGCCTCCACCGCCAACAGCGTGAACCTGCCCAACAACGGCACCTACCGCATGTCCATCATGGTGGTCGCGCAGCAGACCGGCGGCAGCGCCGGCACCGCGGGCGATTGCGCCAGCTGGTACGCCGAGGTGCTGATGCGTCGCGGTGCCTCGGCCGCGGCGACCACCTATGTCGGCGGCACCACGCTGACCGCCACACCTGGCATCGCCAATGCCGTATCGGGCGCGAACCTCGCACCCGAGCTGCGCGATGCGGCCGCCGCCGCCTGGACCATCAGCCTCTCCGCCGACACCACCCATGGCGGGCTCGCGGTCAATGTCGCGGGCGAGGCGAACAAGACGATCCGCTGGGTGGCCCGCGTGATCGCCGTCGAAGTCACCGCCTGACACCTCCCGAAAGGACCCGAACATGGCCCTGATCCATGAGATCGAATCACCCGAGACCGGCATCACCGCCAGCTACTGGAAGCTGACGCATCTACAGGCCGATTTCACCGCCGGCATCGTGGATGCGCAGCTGCATGGTTATCGCGATGCGGCCGCGCGCACCGATGGCCGCGCGCCGGTCGCGCGGCATGCCTTCCGCTTCCCGCTCGCCAGCGTGGCCAGGCGCGGTTCGCTGACGCGGGGTGCGATCTACGCCGCGATCCGCGCGGAATCCGCGGGGCTTGGCGATGACGGCACCGCCCTGCCGCCGCTCTTCGCCGACGCCACCGACATCTGATCCCAGCCCAGGAGAACCCCGCATGTCTTCCCTGACCGAACATGCCCGCAACCTGCTCGCGCGCACGCTGTGCGGCCGCAGCCCGGCGCAGCCCTCTGCCGTATTCTGCGCGTTGGGCACCGGTGGCGCGGCCGCCACCGGCGTCACCGGCGAACCCGTGGGCAATGGCTATGCCCGCCAGCGCGTGACCTTCACCGGCACCGGCGTGCAATCCAATGCCGAGGCGATCCGCTTCACCTTCACCGGTGCGGTCGGCACGCTCACGCATATCGGCCTGTTCGATGCCGCGGCCGGCGGCAATGCGCTGAGCTGGAGCGCGCTGTCGGCCGCCACTTCCGTCGCGGGGCCGGGCACCGTCACGGTGAACCCGGGCAGCCTGACGATGACGGGGGCGTGAGATGCTCGCCTGTGCTGTCGCGCTGGTGCTGTTGATGGATGCCTCGGGCTCCATCAACGACGCCGAATGGGCGCTGCAGCGCGACGGCACGGCCGAGGCTTTGACCGACCCCGCCGTGCTCAGCGTGATGCACCGGCAGGGGACGGTCGCGGTGACCGCCATCGCCTTCGCCGAGGACACGCATGTGCTGGTGCCATGGCGTGTACTCGAGGCCGAAGCGGATACCGTGGCCTTCGCGGCCGCATTGCGGGCCGCCCCGCGCATGCTCTGGGGCGGCACGCATATCGGGCCGGCGCTTCACGATGCGGCGACGGCGCTGGATGCCGCCCCCTGCGCGGCCGAGCAGGAGGTGGTGGACATCGCCTCCGATGGCGGTTCCGACGTTGCCCCGGCCGAGGCCGCGCGCGCCACACTGGAACTGCGCGGCGTGCGGGTGAATGCGCTGGGGGTGGGAACACTGCCCGGTGATGACCCGGCGCGCTGGTTGCGCGCGCATGCCGTGACCAGCGGCGGCTTCGCGCTCTCGGCCGATGGCTGGGACGGTTTCGCGCGTGCCATGCGCCGCAAACTGGCGATGGAGCTTGCCTCAGCCACGCCATGATCGCGGCCGAACCCCGCCGCATTCCGGTGCGAAACAGGTGATGCTAGAGGATCACCCATGAACGCCGCCTGGTGGAAGAATCGTCGTGTGCTGGTGACCGGGGGCGCGGGCTTCCTGGGCAGCAATCTTTGCCATGCGCTGGCCGGTCTCGGCGCGCGCGTGACCGCGCTGGATGCGATGTTCGAGGAGGGTGGCGCCAATCCGCGCAACCTCGATGGCGCGGGCGTCATGCTGGTGCGCGGGGACCTGCGCGACACCGAATTGCACAGCCTGGCCCGCGGGGCGGATGTGCTGTTCAATCTGGCCGCGCAGACCAGCCATATGGGCGGCCAGAAGGATCCGGTCGCGGACATCAACATCAATGCGGTCGCACAGGTGCGCCTGGTGCAGGTGATGCGCGAAGTGGCGCCGGGCGCGCGCGTGGTGCATGCCTCGACGCGGCAGTTTTATGGGCGGCCCTTGTACCTGCCGGTGAACGAGATGCACCCGGTCAATCCGCCCGATGCGAATGGCGTTTCGAAATGGGCGGGCGAACAATACTGGCTGCTGGAATCACGCGTGTTGAAGCGGCCCGTGGTCTCGCTGCGGCTGACGAATTGCTATGGGCCGCGCCTGCGCATCCGTGATGCGAAGCAGACCTTCCTGGGCATCTGGATGCGCCGTCTTCTGGAGAACGAACCCTTCGAAGTCTGGGGCGGCGAACAGCTGCGCGACCTGGCCTTTGTCGATGACGTGACCGCCGCCTTCCTGGGCGCCGCCGAGCATGCCGATGATGCGCGCGTGAATGGCCAGGTGTTCAACCTGGGCGGCGCGCCGCCGGTCTCGCTGCGCGACCTGGCGGATCTATGCATCGCCGCCAATGACGGGCGCGGCAGCTTTTCCACCCGCGAATTCCCCGCCGACCGCGCGCCGATCGACATCGGCAGCTACCATGCCGATGACGCCGCCTTCCGCGCCGCCACCGGCTGGGCGCCGCAAGTGCCGCTGGCGCAGGGTTTGCGCCGCACGCTCGACTGGTATCGTGAACGCCTGGAAGATTATCTGTAGCGTCCGATCCGGCCTGGCCGTGTCGGCCGGGCCGGTGAATCGGCCGCGCATCGCTGTAGGACCGCCGCCATGAACGCACCCCTCCCCGTCATCGCGCAGGCCGATCCCGGCGCGAGCTACCGCGCGCAGAAGACCGAGATCGACATCGCCGTCGCGCGCGCGCTGAATTCCGGCTGGTATATCCTGGGCGCCGAGGGTGCCGCGTTCGAACGCGAATTCGGCGCCTGGCTCGGCGATGGCATGCATGCCGTGGGCTGCGCCAATGGCACGGATGCGCTGGCGCTGATCCTGCGCGGGATGGATATCGGGCCGGGCTCGACCGTGGTCACGGTCTCGCACACCGCCGTGGCCACCGTGGCCGCGATTGAGATGGTGGGCGCCACGCCCCTGCTGCTCGACATCGACCCCGAGCACTACACCATGGACGCCGATGAACTGGCCGCCGTGCTGGAAGACCCGCCGCCGGGCATCCCGCCCATCCGCGCCGTGATCCTGGTGCATATCTATGGCCAGGCCGGCGATATCGGGCCGATGCTCGCGGCCTGTGAGAAGGCGGGCGTGCCGTTGATCGAGGATTGCGCGCAATGCCATGGCGCGACGATTGGCGGGCAGAAGCTCGGCACGCTCGGCGCCGCAGCTGCCTTCAGCCTCTACCCCACGAAGAACCTGGGCGCCCTGGGTGATGGCGGCGTGCTGGCCACGCCGGACAAGGCGCTGGCCGAGCGCATCGCCGCCATCCGGCAATATGGCTGGCGCGAGCGGTATGTGTCTTCGCTGGTGGGCGTGAATTCGCGCCTGGATGAGGTGCAGGCGGCGATCCTGCGCGTGAAGCTGCCGGTGCTGGATGCGGGCAATGCGCGCAGGCGGGCGATCGCGGCGCGGTATGATGCGGCGCTGGCCGGCACCGCGCTGACGCCGCCGGCGCGGCGTGCGGATAGCGAGCATGTGTTCCACCAATATGTGCTGCGCAGTGCCGCGCGCGGCGAGTTGATGGCGCGGCTGAAGGCCGATGGCGTGGGCACGGGCATCCACTACCCGGTGCCCGTGCATGAGCAGTCGGCCTATGCCGGGCGCATCGCGATGGGCCCTGCGGGCTGCGCCGAGACCAGCCGCGCGGCGGGCGAGGTGTTCAGCCTGCCGATGTATCCGGAATTGACGGATGCGCAGGTGGCGTTGATTTGCGGGGCGATCGCGCGGCTCTGATCACGCCTCCAGCATCACCTGGAAGCCGCCGAAGATCATCCGCTTGCCGTCAAAGGGCATATCGGCCGACGACATCTCGTTGTTGGCCATGATTGCCTGCCAGGCGGCGTCGCGCACAGCGCGCGAAGGCCACATGATCCAGGAGAAGACGACCGTCTCGCCTTCCCCGCGCTGCACGGCCATGGGGAAGGATGTTAGCTTGCCTTCGGGCACATCATCGCCCCAGCATTCGATGATCTGTGTCGCGCCGTGACGGCGGAACACCACTGCGGTCTGCTCGGCATGGGCGCGATAGGCCTCGCGATTGCCGTCGGGAACGGCGGCCACGAAACCATCAATGTAGCTCATCTGGTCGTCCCCCCACCCGGCTCACCCGGCAACGCAATGCCGGTGAGCGCCTGATAGGCGCGAATCACAAACGCATCATCCTTGCCGCCATGGCCATTGGCGGCCGCAGCGACGAACAGCTGCAAGGCCTGCGCCGCCAGCGGCACCGGGAAGCTCGCATCCCGCGCCAGCGCATCCACCAAGCCAAGATCCTTGATGAAGATATTCACCGCCGAAAGCGGCGTATCGTCGCCCGCCAGCACATGCGCCATGCGGTTCTCGAACATCCAGGAATTGCCCGCCGCCCCCGTCACCACGCCATAGACCTGGTGCGGGTCCAGGCCCGCCTTGATGCCGAGCGCCATGGCCTCTGCGGCCACCGCGATATGCACCCCGGCCAGCAGCTGGTGCACCACCTTCATGGTGGCACCCAGCCCCGGCGCATCGCCCAGTTTCCAGACCGAACCGCCCACCGCATCCAGGATGGGCTGTGCCGCGGCAAAGGCCTCCGGCGCGCCGCTGGCCATCACCGTCATGGTCCCGGCCGCAGCCGCCTTGGCGCCGCCCGAGACGGGCGCATCCAGATAGAGCAGGCCCATCGCCGCGGCATCAGCGGCCAGCGCCCGCGCATCGGCCGGTGCCATGGTGGCCGAGACCACCAGCACGCCGCCACGCCCCATGCGCGGCGCGCAGCCTTCCGGCCCGAAAATCGCAGCGCGTGCCTGCGCGGCATTGACCGTCAGCACCAGCACGCCCTCGGTGCCGGCCGGGATGTCGCAGGCGCGCGAGACCGCCTGGCCGCCGGCCGCGTTGAAGGCGGCGCGCGCATTCTCCGACGGGTCGCAGCCGGTCACCACTAGGCCCTTCGCCAGCATGGCGCGCGCGGCACCCCCGCCCATGCTGCCCAGGCCAATCGCTGCAACCCTCATGCCGAATAGCTTTCCCTCTCGTTCAGCAGCTTCGGATCGAAGCCGGCCAGCTGCTTGTAGCGCGCGGCGGTCTCGCGCAATTCGGCCTCGGGCATCACGTCATGGATGTGCTGGAAGCCCTGCGGCGCGCGTTCATGCGTGCGCTCCAGGATGATGTCCGGCCCCAGGCCACGATTGGCGAGCGTGAGTGCGGCGGTGGGCGGGCGGCGCGCCGCGTCATAGGCGGCCAGCCCGGCTTCCGCCGTGGCCCCGCGCTTGAGATGCATCGCCAGCACCCGCGCATCCAATATCGCCTGCGAGGCGCCATTGGAGCCGATCGGGTACATCGGGTGCGCGGCATCGCCCAGCAGCGTGATGCGCCCCACCGACCATTGCTCCAGCGGGTCGCGATCGACCATCGGGAATTCGTAGACCGACTGCGCACGCGCCATCAGCGCGGGCACGTCCAGCCAGTCCCAGGTCCAGTCGCGGTAATGCGGGATAACGTCCGACAGCACGCCAGCGCGGTTCCAATCCTCGCGGTTCCAGGCGGTATCGGCGGGCAGGATGCGCTCGGCGATCCAGTTGATCAGCTGCGTGCCATCGGGGTTGTTGGCGATGGGGTAGCAGACGAATTTCAGGTTATGATGGCCGCATTGGATCATCGTCGCGCCATCCAGGAAGGCGGGTGCGATGCTGGTCGCGCGCCACAGCACGGCACCCTTCCAGCGCGGCGGGCCTTCATGGGGGTGGCGCTCGGCGCGGATCGCGGAATGGATGCCATCGGCGCCCACAATCGCATCGCCGCTCGCACTGCTGCCATCGGTGAAATGCAGGGTCGCGCCATGCGCGTCCTGGCGGCTAGCGGCCACGCGCTTGCCGGTGTGCAGCCGGCCGGCCAGCCGCTCGCGCGCCACCTGCCAGAGCAGCATCTGCAACCGCCCGCGATGGATGGAATATTGCGGCCAGTTGTAGCCCGCCGCGCGGCCGCGCGGCTCCTGCCAGACCAGCTGGCCATGCATGGTGATGTAGCGCAATTCGCGCGTGGCGATGCCGGTCGCGGCGAGGTGGTCGCC
>JAIXVH010000252.1 GCA_027483125.1 Acetobacteraceae bacterium
AGGCGCAGTGCAGGTGATCCGCGAGCAGGCGCAACGCTTCGCCACTGTGCTGTCGAATGTGCGCGGGCGCGACACCGGCGGCTTCGTGGCCGCGGCCCAGGCGGCAGTCGCCGCACAGGTGCGCATCCCGCCTGGCTATGAGGTGGTCTGGGGCGGGCAATTCGAGAACCAGCAGCGCGCGCAGGCCCGGCTTGCCATCGTGGTGCCGGTCGCCTTGGCCGCGATCTTTCTGCTGCTCTATTTGACCTTCGGCTCGGTGCGGCAGGCGACGCTCGTGTTCTGCAACGTGCCGTTTGCGTTGATCGGCGGCGTGCTGGCGCTCTGGGCCTCGGGCGAGTTCATCTCGGTGCCCGCCTCGGTCGGCTTTCTCTGCCTGATGGGCATTGCGGTGCTGAACGGCGTGGTGCTGGTCAGCTACATCAACCGCCTGATCGCCGAGGCGGATATGACCCTGCCGCAAGCCGTGCGCGAGGGTGCGAAGCGCCGCATGACGCCCGTGACGCTGACCGCCTTTATCGCGGCGCTGGCGCTGGTGCCCTTCCTCTTCGCCACGGGCCCTGGTTCGGAAATCCAGCGCCCACTCGCCTATGTGGTGATCGGCGGGCTGGTGACGGCCACCGTGCTGACGCTGGTGCTGCTGCCCATCCTGTATGAGCGCTTCGCGATCCCCGCGCCGCGCGTGGCCGCACCCGCCGCGGCGGCGATCGCGCTGCTGCTGCTGGCGGCCCCCGCCACGGCGCAGACCAACGCCCCCGCGCGTGTCGCCGCCCCCGCGCCGCTGGCGCGCCACCTGGATGCCGCGGCGGGCCTGGATGCCGAGTTGCGCGGCCTCTCGGCGCAGCGTGACGCAGCAGCCGTGCGCGGCATCGTGCCACGCTCACCGGTCGCGGGCGCGCCGGTGGTCGGCGGCTCGGTGCGCACGGATACGCGCGGGCCCGATCGGGTGCGCGAGCTGGACCTGGAACTGGCGGCACCGGTCTGGCTGCCGGGGCAGCGCGGCGCGCTCTCGGGCAGCATCGCGGCCGATGTCGCCGCCCTCGACACCCGCATCGCCGCTCGCCGCCTGGAACTGGCGGGCATATTGCGCGACGCCTGGTGGGACGCGGTCGGTGCGGTGCGCGAGGCTGAGGTCGCGCGCCGACGCCTGGCCACCGCGCGCGACATCGCGCGCGATGTGCGCCGCCGTGCGCAGCTGGGTGACATCCCACCGGGCGAGGCGCTGCTGATCGATGGTGAGATGCTGGCGGCCGAGCTTGGCGTGTCACAGGCCAATGCGGCGGCGGCCGCCGCCCGCGCCGCCTATGCCACGCTGACCGGCGGCATGATGCCCGACCTGGCCGTGGAATCACCGGCACGTGGCGGGTTGGATTCGCACCCCGCACTGGCAGCGGCGCGCGGCGCCGTCGAGGCGGCGGAGGCACGCCAGCGCCTGGTGGCCGCCACCCCGCGCGAGAACCCCGAACTCGGCGTCTTCGGCCGCCATGAGGCGGGCTTCGGCACCACCGATAGCACGAGCGTGGGCATCCGCCTGCGCCTGCCGCTGGCCACCGAACAGCGCAACGCGCCGCGCCGCGCGGAGGCCGAGAGCGAGATCACCCGCGCCACCGCGCAATTGGCGCAAAGCCGTCGCCAGGTGCAGGCGGCGATCGCACAATCCGAGGCCAGCCTGCGCGCGGCCGAGGACGCTTTGCGCATCGCCCGCGCGCGCCGCGCCGTGGCCACGCAGCAGGAAGCCATCGCCCGCAACGCCTTCCGTGGCGGTGAGACCGGCACCTTCGACCTGTTCCGCGTGCGGCAATTGCTGATCGAGGCCGAGAGCGCGGAGGCCGCGGCCGGGGTCGCCGCGGGGCGTGCGCGTTCGCGGCTGAACCAGGCCTTGGGCGCTCTGCCCTAGCGCCTGATCCACGCAGGCGGCACGCCTGCGTGGTGAATCAGTCGCGCCCATGCGTGGCTACCTGGCGCGCACCGTCAGCAGCACAGCAAGCCCCAGGCCCAGCAGCGCCACCACCACCGCCATCCCCGCCGCCTGGCTGGCGAAGAGGGTGGTGGCGGTGGCCAGCAGCGCCGGCCCGATGAAGCCGGTGATGCGCCCCGACAGCGCGAACAGCCCGAACCAGGCGCCGATTTCCGCCGGCGGGGCCAGCCGCGCCATCAGCGTGCGAGAGGCCGATTGCGCCGGGCCGAAGAACACGCCGATCAGCGCACCCAATACCCAGAACACCGCCTTGCTCTCGGTCAGCAGGATGGCGCTGCCCACCGCGATCACACAGGCCAGCGAGATGATGACGGTGCGCCGCGAGCCCAGCCGGTCCTCGATCCAGCCGCCGGCCAGCGCGCCCAGGCCCGCGGTCACGTTGAGCAGGATGCCGAACAGCAAGATCTCCTCGAAGGGCATGCGGAACACGCCGGCGGCGTAGATCGCGCCGAAGGCAAACAGCGTGTTCAACCCATCGGTGTAGAAGATGCGCGCGAGCAGGAAGCGCCCCAGCACCGGCTCGCGCGGCAGGCGCTTCAGCACCGCGAAAATCTCCTCCATGCCCTGGCGGAAGGCCTCCGCGAGGCGGGGCTTCTCGCGCGGGTCGGGCACCGCGACCAGCACCGGCCAGCAGAACAGCAGGATCCATGCGCCCACGAAGACCGCCGCGGCGCGCACATGTTCGGCCGCCGCGCGGTCCAGCCCCAGCCAGGAGGGGTTGGGCTGGATCAGCAGCACCAGGCACAGCACCAGGCACAACAACCCGCCCGCATAACCCAGCGCGAAGCCGGTGCCCGAGACGCGGCCCATCGCCTCGGGGCGCGCAACGCTGGGCAGCATGGCGTTGTAGAAGACCTGGCCCAATTCGAAGCTGATCGTGGCCAGGCCCACCAGCAGCAGCGCGGTCAGCGCATAGGCGGGGTCGGGCTTCACCATCCACACCGCCGCCGTGCACAGTGCCGCCGACAGCGTGAAGGCCGCCAGCAGCGCGCGGCGCCGCCCGCCGGCATCGGCAACGGCACCCAGCATGGGCGAGAGCAGCCCTATGCAAAGCCCCGCCGCCGCCTGCATCCAGCCCCACATGGCCTGGCCTTCCACCGGGTTCGCGGCCACCGCACTCGTGAAATAGGTCGCGATGACGAAGGTGGAGACGACGGTGGGAAAGGCGCTGTTGGCGAAATCATAGCTGGCCCAGGCGAGTTCGCGGCGGGTCAGGCCGCGGCTCATGCCAAGGCCGTCAGCGCGCGCGCTGCCACCGTCACGGCCGCGAGGTCGGGGAAGCGCGCGGCGTCCTCGGCCAGTTTCGCCGCTGCGGCCGCGCCGGGCGGCAGCGCCGCACCGGTCAGCAGCGCGGAGGCGAGCCGCGCCTGAACCGCGTCGAGATCGGCCAGCAGGGCAGCGCGCGCGCGGTTGCCGAAGCTGCCCGCCACCGGTGCCGCATTCGCCGCCTGGCGCAGCGCCGAGAGGTGGAAGCGGCGCGCCGCTTCATCCCAGGCAGCAGCGGCGGCGGCGGGTTGGCCCGGCAGGCGCAAGATGGCCGGTGCGGCGCCGAGCGCGGCGCAGGCGGCCAGCGCCTCCGGCCCGGCATCGCCACCGACCAGGGGTGCCACGCCGGGCGCGAGTGCGGCTAGCACCTCGGCAATGGGCGCGGCCTCGGCCAGCAGCAGCCGCGCCGCCTGCTCGAGGGCGGTGCGCAGCGTGGCCAGGATGTGCAGCCGGTCCTCGGCGCTGCGGGGCAGCGCATCGGTGGTCTCGGCCGCGTCTTCGAGGCCGAGCGCGGCACCGGCCAGCCAGGTGGCGCGCAGGGCGGCGGCGGGCTCGGCCTCGGCGGTCAGCCGGCCCAGGCCCGCGCAGCCCAGCCGGTTGGCCACCTGGTTGGACAGGGCTGTGGCCACCAGGTCGCGGCGCAGCGCATGGCCCTCGATGAAGCTGGCGAAGCGGGCCTGCAGCGGCCCCGGGAAATAGCCGCGCAGCAGCGGCAGGAAGGCCGGGTCATCGGGCAGTTCGGTGGCCAGCACCGCCTCCTTCAACCACAATTTGGCGAAGGGCAGCAGCGCGGCCGCTTCGGGACGGGTGAGGCCGTTCTGCGCCATGCCACGGGCTGCGATCTGCGCATCATCGGGCAGGCCCGCCAGCGCGCGGTCGAGCAGGCCGGCCGCTTCCAGCCTGCCCATCAGCGCAGCCTGGGCCGGCCAGGCGGCGGGGCCGGCGGCCACTTCCAGGCTGATGGCGAGCGATTGCTGGTGATTGTCGCGCAGCACCAGGCCCGCCACCTCATCGGTCATCTCGGCGAGCAGGATGTCGCGCTGGGTGCGGGTGAGTGCGCCCTGCGCCTCGGCCGCGGCCAGCAGGATCTTGATGTTCACCTCATGGTCGGAGGTGGACACACCGGCCGAATTGTCCAGCGCATCGGTGTTGATGCGGATGCCCTGTTGCGCCGCTTCGATGCGCGCGGCCTGTGTCACGCCGAGATTGGCACCCTCGCCGACCACGCGCACGCGCAAGCTCCGCGCATCGATGCGGATCGCATCATTGGCGCGATCGCCGGCATCGGCGTGGGATTCCGCATGCGCCTTCAGATAGGTGCCGATGCCGCCGAAATACAGCAGGTCCGCCTGTGCGTGCAGGATGGCACGCATGATCACGGCAGGCTCCGCCCGCTCGGTCTCGATGCCGAGCATGGCGCGCGCCTCGGCCGGCAAGGCGATGCTGCGCTGGTTGCGCGCGAAGACGCCGCCGCCCGCGCTGATCTTCGCGCGGTCATAATCATCCCAGGAGGAACGCGGCAGGGCGAAGATGCGCGCGCGTTCCTCGAAGCTGATCGCCGGATCGGGCGAGGGGTCGATGAAGATATGGCGATGGTCGAAGGCCGCCAGAAGCCTGGTCTGCTTCGAGATCAGCAGCCCATTGCCGAACACATCGCCCGACATGTCGCCCACGCCGACGCAGGTGAAGGGCTGGGTGAAGATATCGTGGCCGAGTTCGGCGAAATGCCGTGCGATCATCACCCAGGCACCGCGGGCGGTGATGCCCATGCCCTTATGGTCATAACCCGCCGAACCGCCGCTGGCGAAGGCATCGCCCAGCCAGAAATCATACTCGGCCGACAGCCCGTTCGCGATGTCGGAGAAGGTCGCGGTGCCCTTGTCGGCGGCGGCGACGATATAGGGGTCATCGCCATCGCGGCGCACCACCTGCGGCGGCGGCACCACGGCGCCACCCGCCAGATTGTCGGTCACATCCAGCATGCCGCGCACCAGCGTGCGATAGGCCGCGATGCCGGTCTCCTGGAAGGCCGCGCGCTCGGTCGGGACCGCGCCTTTCAGCACGAAGCCGCCCTTCGCGCCGGTCGGCACGATGACCACGTTCTTCAGCCGCTGCGCCTTCATCAGGCCCAGGATCTCGGTGCGGAAATCCTCCCGCCGGTCGGACCAGCGGATGCCACCGCGGGCGACGGGGCCGGCGCGCAGATGGCAGGCCTCGACGCGCGGGGAATGCACGAAGATTTCGCGCCAGGGCCGCGGTGCGGGCATCTCGCCGGCCAAGGCGCTGTCCAGCTTGAAGGCCAGATACTCCTTGCCCTGGTAGAAGTTGGTGCGCAGCATCGCATCCAGCACCTGGCGCAGCCGCGTCAGGATGCGGTCGGCATCGGGGTCGGTCACCGCATCGAGCATGGTGGTCCAGGCGGCCATGGCCGCCTCCTCGCCGCCCGGCCGCGCGGGGTCGAAGCGGGCGTGGAAGATGCGCAGCAGCAGCGCCGCCGCATCGGGCTGGCGGGCGAGTGCGTCCTGCACGGCTTCCTGCGAGAAGGCGAAGCCCACCTGCTTCAGCCAGCGCTGCATGGCGCGCAGCAGCCAGGCCTCGCGCCAGGTCAGGCCGGCGCGCGCGACCAGGCGGTTGAAGCCATCCGCCTCGGCGGCCTGCGACAACAGCGCGTCCAGCGCATCGAGCAGGGCGGCGAAGCGCCCGGGCGGCACATCCTGCGCGGTGTCCAGCTGGAAGACATGCAGCACAAGCTCGGCGCCATCGGCCAGCACCAGGCGGTGCGGCACCTCCTCGATCGCGCGCAGGTCGAGGCTTTCGAACAGCGGCAGCGCATCGGCCAGCGGCAGCGGGCCGCCGGGATTGGCCAGGCGCAAGGCCAGGCGGCGCGGCCCCGCGCCGGGGGGTGATTCCAGCACCGTCGCGGGGCGGTTGCCGGCCAGCGCGGCCTCGGCCAAGGCGAGGTCGGCCGCGGCCTGCTGCGCGGTTTCCATCTCCCGATAGGCGGGCGGGAAGGCGTCTGCCCAACGGGCCATCAGCCGCGCCGCGGCCTCCTCGCCGCGGGTGGCGACCAGCGCATCGCGCAGGCGGTCGGGGAAGGCGCGCGCGGCCTCTGCGACCAGCGATTCCAGCGCCGATGCATCGGGGTGGCGCATCACCGCGGGGTCGGTCGCGATGATGTAGTGCACGCGCGCCAGCGGCCCGTCACCCAACGCGATGTAGAAGGTGGAAAGCCTGCCGTGATGCGCGCGCGCCAGCATCTCGCCCACCTTGGTGCGCAGCCGCGTGTCGAAGTTTTCGCGCGGCAGCCAGCAGATCGCGGAGACGAAACGCCCGAAGGGGTCGCGCCGCAGCACCAGCGCGGGGCGCGGCGTCAGCGTGATGTCGAGCGCGCGGCGCGCGCCGTCCAGCACTTCCGCCTCGGTCGCCTGGAACAGCTCGTCGCGCGGCCAGGTGTCCAGGATGTTGCGCAGCGCGCGGCCGTCATGCGTGAAGGCCGAGACACCGGCGGCGTCCAGGATGCGCTCCACCTTGGTGGCCAGCAGCGGGATGCTGCGCGGGTTGCGGTTATAGGCGGGGGCGGCGAACAACCCCAGGAAGAGCCGCACGCCGGTGACCGCGCCGGCGGCGTCGAAGATGCGCACCGCGATCACATCGGCATGCTGCGGGCGGTGGACGGTGCTGCGCATATTGGCCTTGGCGACCGAGAGCGGCTCGGGCGCGAGCAGCCCCGCGCGGACCGCCGGCGGCACGTCGGACAGGTCGCGCAGCGCATCGAAGATCGGTGCCTCACCGCGCAGCAGCCCCAGGCCCGCCTCAGCCCGCAGCGCTGCGCCTTCGGCCATGATCCGGCGATGGCCGAGCAGGACGAAGTTATCGGCCGTGAGCCAGGCGAGGAAGTCGCGCGCCTCGCCCTCGGCCAGCGACTGGGCGCGTTGCAGTTCGGCCAGCATGGCGGGGAAATCCTCCACCGCCCGGCGCACATCGGAGAGTGTGGCGGCCAGCAGGGTTTCCAGCGCCGGCGCGTCGCTCTCGGCGCCCGAGAGGGCGACGCGCATCACGCTCTCGCGCAGTTCGCCCTGGCCCACGGCGACCAGCGCGCCCTGCGCATCGCGCGCCACCGCCAGGATGGGGTGCAGCACCTGGCGCGGGTGGCGGCCGGCGCGGGTGATGGTGGCGAGCACGCTGTCCACCAGGAAGGGCATGTCGTCGGTGATGATCTCGACGACGGGGTGCGGGAAGCGGCCGGCCGGCTGGACGCGGATGCGCGCCTGCCCCGGCAGGCGCTGCGCGGCCAGGCTGTGCAGCGATACCGCCATGGCCGCGGCCTGGTCTGCGGGCATGGCGGCGAGCTGCGCCAAGGGCAGACCCTCGAGCAGCGGCGGCAGCAGTGCGGCCGCGCTGGGCGGCAGGCCGGGCGGCATCGCGGCCAGGGCCTGGCGCAGGGCTTCCTCGCGCACGGGGTCGGTCGCAGGCTGGGTGTCTGGCATTGAGGGGCGTTCCTTGGTTGCCGCCAGTCTCCGCCAAGCGGCGCCGCGCCGACAAGCATGTCGTGCATTGTCGGCGACGGGCGGGGAAAAACCCGACCTTTCTGGCTTTGAACCCGCGGCGTTAACCGGCCGATAACCTTCGCATCGCATAGTGGGATTGCGAACGATGCACGGGATCAGCTTCGATATGATGATACAGCCGATACGCCACCGCCGCCCCACCGGGCCCGAGGGACTCAGCACCGAATTCGCCGAACAGGCCGACCGCTTCGAGGTCGAGGCCTGGCTCGGCCGGCCGCTGCGTGCGAGCCATGACCGGCCCGCAGGCGCGCCCCCCGCCCGCGGGCCCGAGGCCCTGCCCGACCTGATCCCCGGCCTGCTGGCCGAGGATGCCCGCCGCGGCCGCCATGAGGGCTGGATCGGCGGCGGGTTGGCGGCCCTGTTCCTGGGCGCCGTGTTCATGGGCTGGGCGCTGCCGATGCTGGCCGCGGCCTTCGTCGCCGCGCCCTTCGTGGCCGCCTTCATGGAATGGCAGGATAGCCGCCGCGCCGCGTAGAGCATGATCCGCAAAGGCGGCTACAGCGTGTTTCCGTGCAACGGGATCACGCTGTAGGCGGGCCTCAGCGCCAGCCGTGGTGGCGCACCTGCTGGTGATGGCCGCCCCATTGCCCGCCACCCCAATTGCCCTGCTGCCAGCCGCCGCGATGGCCGCCCCAGCCATGCCCGCCCAGCACCGGCGGATAGCCGCGCTGCGGCGAATAGACATAGGGCCGCTGGGCATAGCCGTAGCTGGGCGCGGCATAGCCGTAGCGCGGGCCATAGCCACCGCCGTAATAGCCCCCGGCCGGGACGCAGGCCGGCAGGGCCAGAATGGCGCCAAGCACGGCGCCGATGCGCAAGAGGGACATGACGGACCTTTCCGTGGCCCGGGGCGGAATGCCCTCTGGCCACGACGCCAATAGACCCCGCGCGGGTGTTCCCATGCCGGCCCCGGCAAGGTCTTTTCAAGGCAGCGCGCCTTCCCGCCGCCGCAAGCCGGGCGTATCGTTTCGCTTGCATGTCTGAACAGGCGGGCAAGGACCCGCGCCCCATCGCGATCATCGTCGCATCCGCCCTGCTGATGCAGAACCTGGACAGTGCGGCGGTGACCACCGCGCTGCCTTCCATGGCGCGCGATATGGGCATCGAACCCGCGCGGCTGGGGGTCGCCATCACCTCCTATCTGGTGGCGCTGACGGTGTTCATCCCCTTCAGCGGCTGGGTGGCGGACCGCTTCGGCGCCAAGCGCGTGTTCATGGCCGCGATCGTGATCTTCGTCTCGGCCTCGGCCGCTTGTGGCTTTGCCGATGGGCTGATGGAACTGGTCGCAGCCCGCATCGTGCAGGGCCTCGGCGGGGCGATGATGGTGCCCGTGGGCCGGCTGTTGCTGCTGCGCGGGCTGCGCCGCGACCAGATGCTGCAGGCCATGACCTGGCTGACCATGCCCGGCATGCTCGGCCCCATCTCCGGCCCCGTGCTCGGCGGCGCGCTGACCGACCTGCTGGGCTGGCAATACGTGTTCTGGATCAACATCCCCATCGGCATCCTGGGGCTGGCCATGGTGTGGTGGAAGATTCCGCAGGTCGAGGCGCAGGACCCAGGCCCGCCGGATATCAAGGGCCTGCTGCTGGTCGGCGGCGCGCTGGCGGGTTTCATGTTCGGCATCGAGACCATCGGCCGCGGCGTGCTGCCGGAATGGTGGCCCGAGGCCGGGCTGGTGCTGGGGGTGGCCTTGGGCATCTGGGCCATCCGCCATTGCAGGCGGGCCGCTCGCCCCGCGGTGGATCTGACCCTGCTGAAACTGCCGAGCTTCCATGCAGCGACGGTGGCCGGCACGGTGTTCCGCGTCGGCGCCGGCGCCAGCCCCTTCCTGGTGCCGGTGCTGTTGCAGGTGGGCTTTGGCTGGGGGGCCACCGAAAGCGGGCTGGTCAGCTTCGCCACCGCCATCGGCGCGCTGGCCATGAAACCCCTCGCACAACCCATCCTGAAGCGGCTGGGTTTCCGCGCCACGCTGGTCTGGGGCAGCCTGGCGGCGGGCGTGACGCTGGCCGCCTGCGCCGGGTTTTCCGCCGCCTGGCCGTTATGGGCCATGTTCGCGCTGCTGGCGGTGGGGGGGCTGTTTCGCTCCCTGCAATTCACCGCGCTGAACACCCTGGCCTTTGCGGAATTGCCGCAATCCAAGTTTTCCGCCGCCACCGGCTTCTATGGCATGGCGCAGCAGATCAGCCCGGCACTCGGCGTGGTGCTGGCCACCATGACGCTGGAGGCCAGTGCCGCCCTGAATGGCCGGCATGAGGTGGCGGTGTTCGATTTCTCGGTGGCCTTTGTGGTGGCGGCCTGTGTGCTGGCCAGTGCCGCGCCCTTGCTGGCCCGGCTGCCCAAGGGGATCGGCGCGGAGGTCAGCGGGCATCGGGGGTGAGGTCATGCGGCCATCCGCGCGGTGGGGATGCTGTGCATGCCGGGGAACATCAGTTCCGGCGCCATCCAGGGGCTGACGGAGCGCTTGCCGCCGGCCAGCGTGTAGAGCCAGCGCATGATCTTGATATGGCCGCGTTTTTCGGGCCATCGGGCCTTCTGGGCCAGGATGTCGGCCAGGCGGGGGAGGTAGATGTCATCGGCGAAGCGCTGCACCACCGGGTCGGGCAGGAACCAGGAGGGGGCGGGGAGCGCGGAATCCATGCCCAGGCGCCGCGCCAGCATATAGCCCTTGATTCCCATGATGCGCCGCGCCCGGCGGAAGGCCTTGCAGATCCACCAGATAATCGCCGCCGAGACCTTGTTGTGTCGGCTTGCGACAAATTTCAGGAGCTGTTCCCAGGCGCGCTTATGCGTCCAGCGCACGAACAGCCGGTGGATGGTTTGCCACTTGCCGAAGACGGCCGGCAGCTCGCGCCAGGGCTTGTCCGAGCAGGCGGCGTGGAAGCAGGCATCGAGCGCCATGCGCGGGCAGGCCAGCGGGCGGCCGCGATCGGGGTGGAGCCAGGCGAAGATGAATTGGAGGTC
>JAIXVH010000244.1 GCA_027483125.1 Acetobacteraceae bacterium
CGCGCCATGGGCTTCGGCAAGTCCAAGGCCAAGCTGCTGACGGAAAAGCAGGGCCGCGTCACGTTTGAGGATGTCGCCGGCATCGACGAGGCCAAGGCCGAGCTTGAGGAAATCGTGGACTTCCTGCGCGATCCGCAGAAGTTCCAGCGCCTGGGCGGCAAGATCCCCAAGGGCGTGCTGCTGGTGGGCCCGCCGGGCACCGGCAAGACGCTGCTGGCGCGCTCCATCGCCGGTGAGGCGAATGTGCCCTTCTTCACCATCTCGGGCTCGGACTTCGTCGAGATGTTCGTGGGTGTCGGCGCCAGCCGCGTGCGTGACATGTTCGAACAGGGCAAGAAGAACGCGCCCTGCATCATCTTCATCGACGAAATCGACGCGGTCGGCCGCCATCGTGGCGCGGGCCTGGGCGGTGGCAATGATGAGCGCGAGCAGACGCTGAACCAGATGCTGGTCGAGATGGACGGCTTCGAATCCAATGAAGGCGTCATCATCATCGCGGCCACCAACCGGCCGGACGTGCTGGACCCCGCGCTGCTGCGCCCCGGCCGCTTCGACCGCCAGGTCGTGGTGCCGAACCCGGATGTGAATGGCCGCGAGAAGATTCTGCGCGTTCACATGCGGAAAGTGCCGCTGGCCTCCGATGTGGAGCCCAAGACGATCGCGCGCGGCACGCCCGGCTTCTCGGGCGCGGATCTCGCGAACCTGGTGAACGAGGCGGCGCTGCTGGCGGCCCGCACCGGCCGCCGCACCGTGGGCATGGCCGAGTTCGAGGCCGCCAAGGACAAGGTGATGATGGGCGCCGAGCGGCGTTCGCTGGTCATGTCCGAGGATGAGAAGCGCATGACCGCCTATCACGAGGCCGGCCACGCGCTGGTCGCGATGCACGAGGCCGAATGCGACCCGGTGCACAAGGCCACCATCATTCCGCGCGGCCGCGCGCTGGGTCTGGTGATGTCCCTGCCGCCCGGTGACCGCTATTCCAAGCACAAGTCCAAGATGCTGGCCGAACTCGCCATGGCGATGGGCGGGCGTGTCGCGGAAGAGATCGTGTTTGGCGCCGACAAGGTGTCCAACGGCGCCTCGGGCGACATCAAGATGGCGACCAACCAGGCGCGCATGATGGTCACGGAATGGGGCATGTCCGACAAGCTCGGCATGGTCGCCTATGGCGATAACAGCCAGGAGGTGTTCCTGGGCCATAGCGTGACGCAGTCCAAGAACGTGTCCGAAGCCACCGCGCAGCTGATCGATGGCGAGGTGCGCGGCATCATCGACGGCGCCTATGCGCGGGCCAAGCAACTGCTGACCGACCACCGCGACGAGCTGGAGCGCATCGCCCAGGGGCTCCTGGAATGGGAGACGCTGTCGGGCGATGAAATCCGCACGGTGATGCGCGGCGAGACGGTGGTGCGCGTGCGGCCCGATGATGTGGCGCCGACCGGGCGCGGTTCGGTGCCGAGCTCGGGCCGGCCGACGCCGCGGCCGGATGCCGGTGGCTTCGCGCCGCAGCCTTCGGCCTGACATGACGGAAATGCCGGGAAGGGCGGGGGCGCTGCCTCCGCCCTTTTGCATGTTCGCCCACCGGGCGCCGCCGCGCATCATGGGCATCGTGAATGTCACGCCCGACAGTTTCTCGGGCGATGGGCGCGGGCCGCAGGCGGCGATCGCGCATGGCCATGCATTGCTCGAGGCCGGTGCCGAGATGCTCGATATCGGCGGTGAATCCACCCGCCCCGGCGCGGCGCCGGTGCCGCCCGAGGAGGAGATCGCCCGCGTGGTGCCGGTGATCCGCGCGCTCGCCCCGCATGTGCCCATCAGCATCGACACGCGCCATGCCGCGACCATGCGTGCGGCGCTGGATGCCGGGGCGCGGGTGGTCAATGACGTGACCGCGCTGCGCCATGACCCCGCGGCGCTGGGCGTGGTGGTGGCGGCGCGCTGCCCGGTGATCATCATGCACATGCTGGGCACCGATCCGCGCCACATGCAGGACGCGCCGGAATACCGCGATGTGCTGGCGGAAGTGACCGGCTTCCTGCTGGAACGTGCGGCGGTGCTGCGCGAAGCCGGCGTGGCGCCGGGCGATATCTGCCTCGACCCCGGGATCGGCTTCGGCAAGACGCTGGCGCATAATCTGGCGCTGCTGCGCGGGCTGCCTGCGCTGGCGGGGCAAGGCTACGCGGTGCTGCTGGGTGCGTCCCGGAAATCCTTCATCCATCGGATCACGCCGGCGCCGGAGCCTGAGCAGCGCGTGCCGGGCAGCATCGCGGCCGCCATTGCGGGCGCGGCCGCCGGTGTCTCCTGGGTGCGGGTGCATGATGTGGCGCAGACGCGCCAGGCGCTGGCGGTGTGGGGGGCGATCACGCTTCCAACCCCGCCCGCGCCCGCGTAAACACCCCCCATGAGCACGCGCAAATACTTCGGCACCGACGGCATCCGCGGCACCGCCAATGTACCGCCCATGGACGCCGCCACCGCCCTGCGCCTGGGCCAGGCGGCCGGGCGGCATTTCAACCGCGGCACGCATCGCCACCGCGTCATCATCGGCAAGGATACGCGGCTGTCCTGCTACATGCTGGAAGGCGCGCTGACCGCGGGCTTCATCTCGGCGGGCATGGATGTGGTGCTGGTGGGGCCGATGCCCAC
>JAIXVH010000364.1 GCA_027483125.1 Acetobacteraceae bacterium
CACGTTGAACTTGCCCTTGGAGGGGTCCCAGAGCGTCAGCACCGTCACCGGCAGCAGCGGAACCGCGAGCGAGGCCTCGTAGATCTCGGACCAGAAGGAATGGCGGTGGCGCCCGTTCAGCCGCGCCGTGGTCGCGACGGCATGGAAGAGATGCGCGCCCGCATAGGCCATGATCGCAAGCGGGGAGGCGGCGATCACGCTCTCACCGAAGAACAGGAAGGCCAGAGGCGAGGTCAGGAAGATCAGCCGCGGAATCGCGAACAGGAAGCCGAAGCCCGCGATGAAATAGCACAGCCTTTGCGCCCAGTTCAGGCCGGGCGCGATGATGGTCTTCTCCTGCCGCATGATCTGGATCATGCCGCGCGCCCAGCGCATGCGCTGGCCGATATGCAGGCCCAGGCGTTCGGTGGCGAGGCCGGCAGCCAAGGGCACGCGAAGGTAAGCCGTGTGCCAGCCCTTCTGCTGCATGCGGAAGGAAGTGTGGCAATCCTCGGTCACGGTCTCATGCGCGACACCGCCGACTTCCTCCAGCGCGGTGCGGCGGATGACGGCGCAGGAGCCGCAGAAGAAGGCGGCGTTCCACAAATCATTGCCCTGCTGGATGAGGCCGTAGAACAGCAGGCCCTCATTGGGCACCGGGCGCTTGCGCGCGAGGTTCCGTTCGAAGGGATCGGGGCTGTAGAAATGGTGCGGCGTCTGCACCATCGAGATGCGCGGGTCGCGCACCAGCCAGCCTAGCGTCATCTGCAAAAATGCGCGCGTGGGGGCGTGGTCGCAGTCGAAGATCGCGATGAATTCGCCATCGGTGTGGCGCATCGCGTGGTTCAGGTTGCCCGCCTTGGCGTGCTTGTTGTCGGGACGGATGATGTAGCCGCAGCCCAGCTCCTCGGCCATGTCGCGGAATTCGGGGCGGCGGCCGTCATCCAGGATCCAGACATTCAGCTTGTCCCGCGGGTAGTCCATGTTCATCGCCGCCAGCACCGTGGGGCGGACGATGTCCATGCCCTCGTTGTAGCTGGGGATATAGACATCCACCTTGGGCCACAGCGCCGGGTCGGGCGGCATGGGGATGGGTTTGCGCTCCAGCGGCCAGCTGGTCTGCAGATAGGACAGCGCCATCAGCAGCCCGGCGAAAAGCTCCGCGCCGAACAGCGCGAGGCCGAGGCCCGTCTGCAGCCAGGTCTCGAATTCCAGCGTCTCGGTCGCGCGCCAGAACAGATAACGCGCGGTGACGATGATGGAGATGAACACCAGCACCATCCCCACTTTGCGCGAGCGGTTGGGGTTCAGCGCCAGGAACAGCACGATGCCGGCGATGGTGAGCCAGGCCTGGGCTTCAGCGTCCAGCGGCAGGGTGACGAAGGTGAGGCCCAGCAGCAGGCCCACCACGATGGAAAGCCCGCGCAGCAGGCGGGGCACCAGCGCCGGCGCGCGCGGTGCGGATGCGAGCCCGGTCATCAACCGCCCCATTCCGCAAGCGCCGAGAATCCGCCGCGCCGGCCTGGCTTGCGCAGCCTGGCCTCGCGGATCACGGCCTCGGCGAAGGCTTGGATATCCTGTGCCGCGGGCGTGTCGTCATCGAGCAGGAGCTGCTTGTCGGCCAGCGCCTCGGCCACGGCTTCGTCGCGCGCGATGGTGCCGAGCAGGCGGCCGCCCAGGCTGCGTTCGGCCATCTCCAGCACTGCCTCTGCCAGCGGGGCTTCGGGGTCATACTGGTTCAGCACGACGACGGCGCGTTCAGCCGCGCGGCGCGCGGTGGCCGAGCGGCCCATGAAGCTGAGATCGGCAATGCGCGGGATCATCGCGGCGCTACCGCCATCGGCCAGCAGGACCAGCACCGTCAGGTCGATCAGCGGCAAAAGGGCGGCGGTGGCGGGGTTGGGACCAGGCGGCGTGTCGATCAGCACGACCGTATTGGGGCGCTGTGCGATCTCGCGCAGCGGGCGCGCGAGCAGGCCGGGATCTTCCATGATGGCGGCGTAGCCATCCAGCGCATCGACCGGGTCGGCATTGCCGAAGGGCAGCAGTTGCACACCGCAGGGCGTGTCGAGCATGGCGGCTTGCCAGTCCGTGCTGTCGGAGAGATGCGCCATGACGCCCGATTCCTCGCGGATCGACAGGCCCAGATGCAGGCGCAGCGCGTTCTGTGGGTCGAGGTCGAGCGCCACCACTTTCCAGCCTTGGGCTGCGATATGCGCGGCAAGATGGGCCGCCAGTGTGGTCTTGCCGACGCCGCCCTTCGGCGATGCGATCGCGATGACGGGCATCAGCGCTTGTCGTCCGAAAGGTCGCGCAGCAGGGCGTAGCGGGTCGCGCGCTCGGCGCGCGCGGATGGGGCCTCGCGCTCGGCGCGCGCGGATGGGGCCTCGCGCTCGGCGCGCGTTGGTGATGCTTCGCGCTCGGCGCGCGCGGATGGGGGCGCGCGTTCTGCCCGAGGGGGGGCGGCACTCAGGGCGGGGCGCATGGCCGCCCTGCGGCGCTTCTGGTCGGTGTCGTGCTCTTGCTGCGGGCGAAGGGTCTTGCTGTCGCGCATCGGGCGTGGCGCCGCCGATGCTGCCCTGGGCGCAACATCGTCCAGCAGGGCAATGCTGCGCCGCGGGCGCGCTGCTGCTGCTTGCCGGAGTGGTTCGGCGACCGGATCCTGTACGGCGATGGAGGGCAGTGCTTCGACCGGCAGCGCGGCAGATTGTAGCGCGGCAGGCTGTAGCGCAGCCGACTGTGGCGCAGCAGATTGGGACCGTGGCGCCGGTTCGAAGCTCAGAGGTGGAAACGCCATGTAGCGAAAGCCCTGCAAGGCACAATGCGCTGCGACATTCGCAATTTCACGCTGCATAGGCCTCTCGCTTCCTGCGACAAATTCGGGCGGCGCCGGCCTGTCGCAATTGTCAGGCCCGGCGGACCACCAAACCAAACGTCCCGCTGCGGAACCATCGCCCAATCGGCGGCGATTCCCACCGTCGTTTCATTTGCCTGAGTTTTTCGTCCAACGGAAGCGTGTGTTCATGGCCGCTCCGACACGCGCAGGTAGAGATGCGCCCAAAGATTCATGCCTAGATATTCGAATTTCCATCCGGGATTGGCGGCCCTCCATTCATCGAAGGCGCGCGGCTCGCCGACGCTGGGGTCGAACTGCCAGTCATCGAAGACCAGGATCGCGCCCTTCACCAGGCGCGGGGTCAGGAAGGCCAGGCAGTCGACGCAACTGGCATAGAGGTCGCCATCGATGCGGGCATAGGCGATGGGGCCGATGCCGGTCGCAGGCTCGGCCACCAGCGTGTCGCTGAACCAGCCCTTTACCAGGCGCAACCACGGGCGGCGGGCCACTTCCAGCCGCGCCATCACCTCATCGAAGGGGGCCGCGTATTGGCCTTCATGCCAGACATTGGGGTCGAGCCCTTGCTGCGGCGGCGGCAGCCCCTCGAAGCTGTCGAAGCCCCACATCTCGCGCTGCCAACCGCGGTTCTCCAGGATGCCGGCCAGCACTTGCAGCCAATGGCCGTAATAGGTGCCGAATTCGACGATCGCGCCCTGAACACCATCGGCTTCGAGCTTTTCCAGCAGGTGCTCGGCGAAGAGGATTTCGGCATCCTGCAGGCCGTAGCAGGCCTTGACGCCCCAGGGTGTGTCGCTGGTCCAGGTGGTGAAGGGCCAGGTGTTGGGGGTAGGCACGCGCACGCCGAAATGCTTTTCGAACCAGTCCTCGTAATGGCCATGGGGGCGCAGGCGGGCGTTTTCAGCGCGGAGGCGCTCATTCTCGGCTGTCAAATCCTGCAATCGGGCGGCGTCGCCACCGGTGCCGCGCATGGCGGCCAGCGTGGCCTTCATCATGCGATGCTCGGCTTCCAGCGTGCGCAGCTGCAGCGTGATCGAATCGGCAATCGGTGTCGAAGAGGACATGGCGAAATCCAGTGGCGATTGGGTCAGGTGATACGACGTGAATATCGCGGCGCACAAAAACCCTTGTTTCGAATCGGGAATGGATTATATCCGATTCCAGTCTGACAGGGCAGCACCGTCGGCGTTTGAGCCGCGGCACGAAAACCAGTCCTTAAGGTCTACAGGGGAACGCTGGGCGCGCACCACAGAATGGGGGCTCGCATGCGTCGTCGTTTATTCCTGGCCAGCACCGTCGGGCTGGCCGCGCCGTTCATTTCCGGGCGGGCGGCCGGCTCTTCCCTGGATCCCGTCGATGTCGAATTGGTCCTGGCGGTCGATGTCTCACGCTCGGTCGATGCCGAGGAGATGGAGCTGCAATTCCGCGGCTATGCCAATGCCTTCCGCGATCCGCGCCTGGCCGAGAGCTTTGCCGGCGGCCCGATCGGCGCCGTCGGCGTCACGCTGTTCACATGGTCCGACTGGAACATCCAGGAACATCTGGTTCCATGGACGCGCATGGCCAGCCTGGCCGACTGCCAGCAATTCGCCGCCATGATAGACGCGGCCCCGCGGCGGACGCATCTTTATACCTCGATCTCCGGCGCGATCGATTTCGCCGGCCGTCTGTTCGGCCAGACATTCGAGGGCACGCGCCGCGTGGTCGATATCTCGGGCGATGGCATCAACAATTCCGGACGCGACCTGACCCTGGCGCGCCAGGCCGCGGTGGAGCAGGGGATCATCCTGAACGGCTTGGCCGTGCTGGACCGCACGCCGCCGCCCGCGGGGCTGATGTCGCAGCAGCCGCTGGATGAATACTACCGCGAGAGGGTGATCGGCGGGCCTGGCGCCTTCGTCATGGCGGCCGATGGCTTCGAGGCTTTCGAACCCGCGGTTCGTCGCAAGATCATTCGCGAAGTGGCCGGGTTGTCCGGGCCGGTGATCGAATACGCCTAGGCAACCAGGACGCGGGCGCTGTGCCGCGCTTCGCGCCCGCGTTCATCGGTCCAGGTGAACTCGATGTCGCTGCTGCGGTCGAGCTTCAGGTAGAAGACATGGAAGGGGTTGGCGGCGGTGCCATTGTGCAGCGCTGCCTCCAGCGCGAGCTCGCCATTCACCCGCACCACCATGCGCGTCAGGATGTCGCGCGGCACTGTGCGGCCGGCCTCCTGGCGCAGGCCGGTTTCCATCGGGTGTTCGATCAAGGTGCGGATCTCGAAGGTCTCGCCCGCACGGACCTGGCGGGGGATGCGCACGCGCGGAGCGTTCAGGTTGCTCATGTCAGGCACCCCCCGGTGGTGACGCGAATTTCGGCGCTGGCGCGGCGCACCGTGCCATCGTTGAAGCGGGCCAGCACGATGATGCGTTGCTCCTCGGCCAGGCGGATGCGCGTTTGCACCTCGGCGCGCGCCATCACCGGCGTCAGCCGGAAATCGGCAATGCCTGGCGTGGGGTTGCGGCTGGCCAGCACATGGATGGCGGTGACGTGCCGCTCGGCGGTCTGCGGGCTGTCCACCAGCACGGTCAGCGGCACCTGGCCGCCATTCTCCGCGACCGGCGGTGTGCGAAGGGTGATGCCGCCATCCTGCACCGGGGTATCGCCGATCGCCGCGCGGATCGCGCCGGCCAGCGCATCATCCTGCGCCAGGGCAGGCCAAGGGGTGGCAATCAGGGCCAGGGCGCCGGTCAGGAAGCCGCGCCGAGCAGGGGTGTCGAGCATGGAGCGGATATAAATCACGCCCCATCTGCGTTCAATGTCTCAATTCGCAAACCTGCCCGTTACTCCAGCCGGAACATGGGCCGCAGCCATGCCCCCAGCGCATTGCCCAGCAGCGCCGGCACGATCCAGACCCAGCCATGCAAGCTGCCCGAGGCGATGCCGCCCAGGAAGGCGCTGATATTGCAGCCGGTTGCCAGCACCGCGCCGACACCGAGCAACAATCCGCCCAGCAGGGAGGCCAGCACCTCCCCACCCCGGGGCCAGCGCCAACCGGTCTGGCCGGCGAGGCCCGCGGCCGCCATGGCGCCCAGCATCAGCCCCAGATCCATCACCGTGATCCGGTCGGCCAGCACGGGACGCAGCCAGGCTTCGACCCGGGTCGGGTCCTCCCAGAAGGGCCAGAAACTCGGGTCATCCCAGCCGAGTGCCGCCACGGCATGCGAACCCCAGAGCGGAAAGGCGGCGGTGATGGCCCAGGGCCGGCCGGCCACCCACAGCGTCAGCACCGACAGGCCGGCCAGCGCCACCGCGCCCCAGCCCAGCGGCCAAGGCCCGCGCCAGACATGCCCGCCCGCCCAGGGGATGGATTGCACATTTTGGTGGCGTGATTTCTCCCAAGCCAGGCTGGCCCACCAGGCCATGGCCAGCACCGCCAGGCTGCCCGGCAAGGCCCAAGGGATCGCCATGGGCGCCAGTGCTGGCCAGCCGGTCCAGAACTCCGACTGCCAGGCCGCGAGCGTCGCGCCGCCGATGAAGGCCAGCAGTGTCAGCCCCATGCGTGGCACGCCCCCGCCCACCGCATAGAGCGTGCCCGAGCCGCAGCCGCCGCCCAGTTGCATGCCGACCCCGAACAGGAAGGCGCCGACCAGCAGCGCCCAGCCCACCGGAAAGACAAAGCCGCGCATGCCCGCATCAGCCGCCAGCATGGGCTGGAAGGCCAGCACGCAGAGCCCGATCAGCAGCAATTGCGCCCGCACGCCCACGCCCCGGCGTTCCAGCAGCAGCCGCCGATAGGCCGCGGTGAAGCCGAACCGCGCATGCAGCAGCGCCACGCCCAGCGCAGCCCCGATCAGCCACAGCGCCGCCATTCGCGGCCCATGGTCGCGGCCGATCCAGACCGCGCCACCCAGCAGCAGGGGCAGCGCCAGCGCCAGCCGCCAGGTCACGCGGGCTCCAGCACCAACCGCGTCAGCCGCCGGGGCGCGATCTCGGAGAGCAGGATGTCGCCATTGGCGCAGATGCACATGCCATGCGCGCCGTTCAGCACCGCCCGCGCGCGGCCGAGCAGCCGGCCATCGGCGCTGAAGCGCGACAGGCGCGGGACCTGGTCGGTGACGTAGATCTCGTTGTCCAGCACGGCCAGCGCCATGGGTTTATGCACATCGGTGATGTCGCGCAGCCATTGCCCTGCGGGCGTGAAGATCTGCAGGCGCGAATTGTCGCGATCGGCCACCACGATGCGCCCGTCATCCAGCGTGCGGATGGCGTGCGGCGTGATGAACTGGCCGGGGCCGCTGCCGGGTTCGCCGCAGAGCGGGGTGATGACCTCCGTGCCGGCAACCACATGCACCAGCGAAGCGGCGTAGCCATCGGCCACCAGGATGCGGCTGGTGGTGGGGCAGAACCAGGCATCGCAAGGGCTGTTGAATGGCTGGCCCGGGCCATGCAGGCGGCCATATCGCGCCTCCACCTCGAGCCTGGCGTTGTATTGCACGATCTGATGAGCATCGCGGTCCACCACATAGACCCGACCAGCCGCATCCACGGACATCTTGTGGCCGTCGAAGATGGCATCGCCTTGCGACGCGCCCTTGTAGCGCCCATCCGGATGCAGGCGGAGGATCGCGGCTATCTGCGCCTGGGCCGCGATCAAGGCATCGCGGCGCTGCAGGACCAGCACATCGCCATCCGGCAGCACAGCCACATCCGACACCAGCCCATCCTGCGGCAACTCGCCCCAGGGGCGCTCTATCCGATAGGTCTTGTCACCCAGCGCCACGCGCAACATGGCTCAACCCTCCAGCCGGATGCCAAGCTCGCGGATCAAGGGCCGCCAGCGTGCGCTTTCGGCGCGCACCACGGCATTGAACGCGGCGGCATCGCCGGGTGCGGGTTGGGCGTTGATGTTGCGCAGCACGGTGCGGACTTCCTCCTGCGCCAGAGCGCGCGCCAGCGCCGCATTCAGCCGCGCCACCACCGGCGCCGGCGTGCCGGCATGGGTGGACAATGCCATCCAGGCATCGGCCAGCGCATCGGGCATGCCCAGTTCACGCGTCGTCGGCGCATCGGGCGCCAGCGGCACGCGTTCGGCCGCCATCGCCATCAATGCGCGCGCCTGACCATTGCGCATGGCCAGTGCCGCGGTCGCGCTGTCGGCCAGCATGGCGTCCACCGCGCCTGCCACCATGTCCTGGATCGCGGCGGGCGAACTGCGATAGGGCACATGCGTCGCCTCGAACCCCGCGGCGCGGCGCAGCAATTCCATGGCCAGGTGATGCGGGCTGCCCACGCCGCCGCTGCCGAAAGTGGGCGGGCGCTGGCGGGCCGCCGCGACGAAGCCCGCGAAATCGCGCCAGGGGCTTTCATTGCGCACGATCAGCAGCAGCGGGAAACGCGCGATCATGCCCACGCCGGTCAGGTCGGTATCCGGGTCATAGGGCAGGCGCGCGAAGAGCGCCGGCGCATAGATCACCATGCCGTTGTCGACCATCAGCAGCGTGTGCCCGTCACCGGCCGCGCGCGTGACCTGTTCGGTGGCCAATTGCCCACCCGCGCCGGGCCGGTTGTCCACCAGCATGGTCTGGCCCAGATCGGCCGACATGTGCCGCGCGATCAGGCGCGCCACCGTGTCCGAAGGGCCACCTGCGCCATAGGCCAGCACCATGCGCATCGGGCGGTCCGGGAAGGATTGCGCGCGGGCGGTGAAGGGGAGGGCGGCCAGTGCCGCCAGGCTGCGTCGGTGCATCATGGGCACAGCATGGCCGTGCCGCGCGCTCTTTCCAAGCGGGTTTGCGCGCGCGAAGCTTCGCGCATGCCGCACCGCGCCCGCATCACCATCGACGGATTGGACCGCGCCTCGCACCGCGCCTTCTGGCGCGCCATGGGGCTATCCGAGGAAGACCTGGCCAAGCCGATGGTGGGCATCGTCTCCTTCAAGGGCGACCAGACGCCGTGCAACCAGACGCATGCCTTCCAGGTGGATGCCGCGCGGCTGGGCGTGGCGGAAGGCGGCGGCGTGCCGCGCGAATTCACGGCACCCACCGTCTCGGACGGTCTGTCGATGAACCATGAGGGGATGAAGTTCTCCCTCGTCTCGCGCGAATTGGTGGCCGATACGATCGAGGCCACGATGCAGGGCCTGGCCTATGACGCGCTGCTGGGCTTCGGCGGCTGCGACAAGACGCTGCCGGGCGTCATCATGGGCATGCTGCGGGTCAATGTGCCGGCGATTTTTCTGTATGGCGGCAGCGCACTTCCGGGCCGTTTCCAGGGCCGCGACCTGACCATCCTGGACAGCTACGAGGCCGTGGGCGGGCTGATGGCCGGCACCATGGATGCCGCCACCGCACGCGCCATCGAGCATGCCTGCCTGCCGACAATCGGCGCCTGTGGCGGGCAGTTCACCGCGAATACGATGGCGATGGTGGGCGAGGCTTTGGGGTTGTCGCCGCCCAATTCGTCGATGGTGCCGGGCGTGTATTCAGCGCGCGCGGCCATCGCGCAGCGCGCCGCGGTGCGCCTGACGCAAATGCTGCGCGAAGGCGGCCCGCGCCCGCGTGAGATCGTGACGCTGCAAGCCTTGGAAAACGCCGCCGCCATCGTCGCCGCCACCGGCGGTTCCACCAATGCCGCGCTGCACCTGCCCGCGATCGCGAACGAGGCCGGCATCCGCTTCACCATGGAGGATTGCGCGCGGGTATTCGCGCGCACGCCGCTGATTGGCGACCTGCGCCCGGGCGGGCGCTTCACCGCGAAGGATGTGTACGAAGCCGGTGGCGCGGCCGTCATCATCCGCGCGCTGATCGAGGCCGGGCACATGCATGGCGAGGCGCTGTGCATCACCGGCAAGACCATGCGCGAATCCTATGCCGATGCGGCGTCACCGGATGGCGAAGTGGTGCGTTCGCCTGCCACGCCGATCGCGCCGGATGGCGGTGTCGCGATCCTGCGCGGCAACCTGTGTCCCGATGGCGCGGTCATCAAGGTGGCTGGCCTGAAGTCGCTGGTCTTCGAAGGTGTGGCGCGCGTCTTTGAGGGCGAGGACGACTGCGTCGCCGCGATCCGTGCGCGAGACTACACGGCCGGCCAGGTGCTGGTGATCCGCGGCGAAGGCCCGGTCGGCGGGCCGGGCATGCGTGAGATGCTGGGCGTCACCGCGCTGATCTATGGGCAGGGCATGGGTGAACAGGTGGCCCTGGTCACCGATGGCCGTTTCAGTGGCGCCACGCGGGGCATGTGTGTGGGCTATGTGGCGCCCGAAGCTGCGATCGGTGGCCCGCTGGCATTGCTGCGCGACGGCGATCGCGTGCGGATCGACTGCAAGGCCGCGCGCATGGATGTGCTGGTCGATGACACGGAACTGGCCGCGCGCCGCGCCGCCTGGGTGGCGCCGGCGCCGAAGCATCGCGCGGGGCTATTGGCGAAATACGCGAAGCTGGTGGGCCAGGCGCCGGGCGGCGCTGTCACGCATCAGGGGCCGGCGGAGTGGCCCTGGTAGATGCGCTGTCCGCCTGCATGCATACTGCGCGTCACGCCCCCTGCAACTGCACCGGCTTCTCCGCCGCATGGTGGAAATTCGCGCGCTGATAGCCGGTCATGAAATCCGGATAGGTGATCGGTTCCTCATCGCCCGCCAGCGGCGCCATCACCGCGCCATAGCTCGCATCCATGAAGAACGGAATCGCGTAGCGCTCGCGCCCAGAGCGGTTGATGACGCGGTGCGGCGTGGCGAGCCACCGATGCCCCGTCCAGCGGCGCAGCAGCATGCCGCCATTGATCAGCAGCGCGCCATCCGGCGCCGGCGCATCGATCCAGCTTCCGTCGGGCAGCATCAGCGACAGCCCGGGAATCCGGTTCTGCGCCAGGATCGTCATGAAGGAGGTGTCCATGTGCGGCGCGATGCCGAACTCGTTCTCAGGCCGGGTGGGTTCGCAGGGTGGGTAGTGCGACATGCGCAGCGTGAACATGGGTTCGCGGAAGAAGGGCGCGAAGAAATCCGCCGGTCGGTCGAGCGCGCGCGCATAGATCGGCAGCAGCGATAGGCCGAGGCCTTCGAAACCTGCCATCGCGCGCAGAATGGCATCACGGAAGCCGGGCAGTTCGGGCCATTGGTTCACGCCGCGGAAGCGCTTGCCCGCCAGCACATCGGGGTGGTCGGCCGGCAGGTCGCGCTTGAAGAACACGGCCTCATTCGCATTCGGCAGCGCCACCGCGCCCACCGCATTCACGCGTGTGGTGGCGCCGCGCATCGGCATGTAGCCGATATTGTGCTCGTTGATCTTCAGCGCGAGTTTTTCGTCGAGCGCCTGAGCGTGGAAGCGCTCCGCCTCGGCAAAGGTGGCGTCCAGCAGCGCCTGCGAAATGCCGTGGTTGCGCACAAAGTAGAAGCCCACTTCGGTGAAGGCCTCGCGCAGTTCGGCGCCGAGGCGCTCCAGCGCGCCGGGTTCGCCCGCACGCAGCGGGCCAAGGTCGAGGACAGGGATTTCCATAGCCCCAGCGTCGCGCCTCAGCGCTTGCGGATCAAGCCGTTTTCTTGCCCGGCTTGAACCGCGACACCAGGTCGGAGAGATGGCCGATCTCGGCCAGTGCAATGCCCTCGGGCGCGGGCACGCGCGCGTTGCGCCCGGCGCGGCGCGGCGCGGTGGCGGCGGCAAAGCCAAGCTTCGCAGCCTCCCGCAGGCGCTGATCAGGCTGCGCCACCTGCCGCACCTCGCCCGACAGCCCGACTTCCCCGAAATACACACGATCCGAATCCGTGGGCTGGTCCGTCGCCGCACTCACCAGCGCGGCGGCCACCGCCAGATCCGCCGCCGGTTCGTTGATGCGCAAGCCGCCTGCGATGTTCAGATACACGTCATTCTGCCCGATATTCACGCCGCAGCGCGCATCCAGCACCGCCAGCAGCATGGACAGCCGGCCGCTATCCCAGCCCACCACCTGGCGCCGTGGGCTGCCGCCATTGGTGGGCGAGAGCAGCGCCTGCACCTCCACCAGCACGGGCCTTGTGCCCTCGATGCCGGCGAACACCGCACTGCCGGAAATATTGCCCCGCCGTTCGGCCAGGAACAGCGCGGAAGGATTGGGCACTTCGACCAGCCCTTCCTCGGTCATCTCGAAGACGCCGATCTCATCGGTGGCGCCGAAGCGGTTCTTGGTCGCGCGCAGGATGCGGAACTGGTGGCCGCGATCGCCCTCGAAATACAGCGTCGCGTCGACCATGTGCTCCAGCACGCGCGGGCCTGCGAGCTGGCCTTCCTTGGTCACGTGCCCGACCAGCACCAGCGCGAATTCGGCGGCCTTCGCGACGCGGATCAATTCCGCCGCGCAGGCGCGCACCTGCGCCACCGTGCCGGGCGCGGAATCCAGCGCGTCCAGCCACATGGTCTGGATGGAATCGATCACCACCAGGGCCGCGCCACGCTCGGCTTCCAGTGTTGCGATGATGTCGCGCAGCGCGGTCGCGCTGGCCAGCGCCAGCGGTGCGCCTTCCAGCCCGAGCCTGCGCGCGCGCATGCGCACCTGCGCCACCGCTTCCTCGCCCGAAATATACAGCGCGCGCTGCCCATTGGCCGCGATGCGCGAGGCCGCCTGCAACAGGATGGTGGATTTGCCGATGCCCGGGTCACCACCCACCAGCACCGCCGAACCCGCGACGAAGCCGCCGCCCAGCGCGCGGTCGAATTCCGCGATGCCGGTGCGGCTGCGCGCGGGCGGCGCGGAGGTGCCGATCAGGTCCACGAACTCGATGCGCCGACCCGGTCCCGCCTTGGCCGCGGGGCCGGGGCCGCGGGCCAGCGGCGCTTCCTCGGTCAGCGTGTTCCATTCGCCGCAACCATCGCAGCGGCCCTGCCATTTCGGATGGATGGCGCCGCAGGCCTGGCAGACGAAGCGGGTCTTGTCCTTGGCCATCAGTCGGTCGGCGCATAGGCGTGGAGCGGTGCGTGCATCTCGCTCACGCCCAGGGGTTCCGCGCGCCCGGCTGCGACCAGGGCGAGACCGGTGCCGGCTTCGCCCAGGGGCTGCCGCCGGGGGGCTGCGCCGGCGCATCCAGATACACACCGCCGGTCGGCCGCATCTGCATCAGCCGCGCCACGCGCTGCTCCGTCGGCGGGTGTGTGGCAAACAGGTTGCGGGGCGAAAAACCCTGCAGCGGATTGATGATGAACATATGCGCGGTGGCCGGATTGGCCTCGGCATTCTCGTTCAGCGTGCTGTGCTTGTAGCCTTCCAGCTTCTGCAGCCCGCTGGCCAGCCAGCTCGGGTCGCCGCAGATCTCGGCCCCTTCGCGGTCGGCCTCGAATTCCCGTGCGCGGCTGATCGCCATCTGCACCAGCATCGCCGCAATCGGGCCCAGGATCATGATCATCAGCACGCCGATGAAGCCCAGCGGGTTGCGGTTGTCCCGCCCGCGGGCGAACAGCCCGCCGAACTGCGCCAGCATGCCGATCGCGCCCGACAGGGTCGCGGCCACCGACATCACCAGGATGTCGCGGTGTTTGATATGCGCGATTTCATGCGCGATCACGGCGGCCACCTCGCGCTCATCCATCAGGTCGATCAGGCCGGAATTCACCGCCACCACGCCGTTCGACGGCCCGCGGCCTGTGGCGAAGGCGTTGGGCTGGTCCTCATGGATCACGTAGAGCTGCGGCATGGGAATGCCGGCGCGCTGGGCCAGTTGCTGCGTCATCGCGTAGAGGCGCGGGGCATCCTCGGGCCCGATGGGCTGGGCGTTGTGCATGCGCAGCACCATCCCGGCACTGCCCCACCAGGCGAACATGTTCATCGCGCCGGCCACGGCCAGCGCGACCAGCGCGCCGCCCTCGCCCGCGATCAGATAGCCGCAGAAACCGAACAGGGTCGTCAGCCCCGCCAGCAGGATGAAGGTGCGCGCGTAGCCACCCATGGGATTCCCCCTTGATGCGCCGGTCCTGCATGGCACATGGGGGGCATGGACGACAAACCGCAAGACCCGCCGGAATTGGCCCCCCCTGGCCAGCGCGCCCGCCCCGCGCCACCGCTGACGCCGCTGAACCGCCCGCAGCGGCCGCATTCCACGCCCGCTGTCGAGGATGGCGGCCCCACCGGCCCCGAGCCCACGCGCTACAATGATTGGGAACGCAAGGGCCGCGTCAGCGATTTCTGACCCCTTGCGGCCACCCGCCGGACGCGATTGTCTGTCGTCCAACGAATGGGGTGGAAACGCATGGCGCTGTCGGGCCTGCGCGTGGTGGAATTCGCGGCACCGCTCGGCGCCTATGCCGGGCGGCTTTTCGCGGGGCTGGGTGCTGATGTGGTGCTGGTCGAGCCGCCCGGCGGCGGCCCGCTGCGCGCACGCGGCCTGCTGCACCAGGCGCTGAACGGCGGCAAGCGGTCGATCGTCCTTGCGCCTGAAACTGCGCAGGCGCGCCGCCTGGCCGAAGGCGCTGATCTTGTCATCGCCGGCGCACCGCTGCCCTTCGACCCCCGCGCGGCCAACCCCGCACTGGTGGTGATGCAACTCTCGCCCTTCGGCACCGACGGCCCCTATGCGGGCTGGCAGGCGGAGGACATCACCGCGCTTGCATTGGGGGGCATGTTGACGCTGGCGGGCTATCCGGGCGCGCCTCCCATCGCGGCCTGCGGTGAACAGGCGATCGGGGCGGCCAGCCTGTTCGGCGCGGTCGGCGCCATGGCCGCGCTGCTGCGCGCGGAGGCGACCGGCGTGGGCGCCACGGTCGATGTCTCGATGCAGGAATGCGTCGCCATGGGCCAGGAAAACGCCATCCAGTTCCTGGAGCTGGAAGGCGTGGTGCGCGGCCGCAATGCCGGCGGGCAGCGCCAGGCCGGTACCGGCGTCTTCGCCTGCCGCGACGGGCATGTGTACCTGATGGCCGGCGGCATCGCCTCCAACCGCTTCTGGGGTGCGACTGTGCAATGGCTGGAGGATGCCGGTGCGCCCGGTGCCGCGGCCTTGCGCGAGCCGAAATGGGACGACCCCGCCTGGCTGAACACCGCCGAGGCCAAGCACATCTTCGCCACCCTGTGGGAGCCGATCGCGCGCGCACACAGCAAGGCCGAACTCAACGCCGAGGCCAAGCGCCGGCGCATTCCGCTGGCCCCGGTGGCCACGGCGCGGGACATTCTGGCCAGCGAACAGCTGCAAGCGCGCGGCTATTTCGTGGAACAGGACGGGCTTCGCGTGCCGGGCGCGCCCTATCGCCTTTCGGCCACGCCCTGGCGCGCACCGGGGCCCGCCCCCGCGTTGGACGAACATCGCGAGGCGGTGCTGCGCGATATCCGCCCGCCACCCGCGCCACGTATCGCCAGCCCCGGCGCGCCGCTGGCCGGGTTGCGCGTGGCGGACTTCACCTGGATCGGCGCGGGCGCCTATGCCACGCGGCTGCTGGCTGATCTCGGCGCCGATGTGATCAAGATCGAGAGCGCGACGCGCCTGGACACGCTGCGCGATGCCAAGCCCTTCAAGGATGGCAAGCGCGGCGTGAATCGCAGCGGCTATTTCGCCGACCGCAACTGCGGCAAGCGCAGCATCACGCTGGACCTGAAGCACCCCGATGGTTTGCGGATCGCGCGCGAACTGGTCGCACGCGCCGATGTGGTGGCGAATAATTTCTCGCCCGGCGTCATGGAACGCCTGGGCCTGGGCTTCGATGCGGTGCAGGCGATGAATCCCGGCGCCATCTACCTGGCCATGTCCATGCAAGGCGCGACCGGCCCCGAGGCGGATTCGCGCGGCTATGGCCTGACCATCACCGCGCTGACCGGCTTCCAGCATTTGACCGCACTGCCCGGCCGCGACCCCGCAGGCACCGGCACCAACTACCCCGACCATATCCCGAACCCGACGCATGCGGTCTTCGCGGTGCTGGCGGCACTTCGTCATCGCCGCGCGACAGGGCAGGGCCAAAGCATCGATGTGGCCCAGACCGAGCCCACCATCGCCATGCTGGCACCCATCCTCATGCAGGCGCAGCGCGACGGCACCGACCCGGCGCCGCTGGGCAATGTGCATCCGCAGCTGCTGTTGCAGGGCGTATTTCCTTGCGCCGGTGATGACCGCTGGATCGCGATTTCGCTGCGCGATGCGCGCGATGCTGCGGTCTGCGCGCGCATCCTGGGCACCGCCGATGCCGATGCCTTGCCCGTCGCGACCCGTGCGCATGACGCACAGGCGCTGATGCACGCGCTGCAAGCGGCAGGCGTGCCCGCCGGCGCGGTGCAGACGAGCGCCGAGGTGCTGGCCGATCCGCAGCTGCGCCACCGTGGGCATTTCGCAGCCCTGCCGCATGCCGAGATGGGGCTGTCCCACTACAACGCGCTGCCCTTCACCATGCAGGGCCTGCCGCGCCACCCGCGCCACGCCGCGCCGCTTCTGGGCGAGCATACGGCGAAGATCTGTGCTGAACTCGGCGTCACCGCGCCACCGGAGGCTTTGCAATGAACGCCACAGCCCGCCTTGCATCCCTGCGCTTACCCGGGGATCAGCGCCTTTTCGCGCGCGCCCTGCTCGACACCTGGGCCTGCGCGATGGCCGCGCGCGATGAACCTGCCGCAAAGCTCGCGCTGCGCCATGGCCGAGGGCGCGGCCCGGCATCGCTGTGGCATGCCGATGCGCGCGATGCGCATGAGGAAGACGCCGCCTGGGCCAATGGCGTGATCGGCCATGTGCTGGATTATGACGACGTCGCCTCCGCGATGCGCGGCCACCCGAGCATCGCGATGCTGCCGGCCATCATGGCGCTGGCCGAGACCGAGGAATTGACGTTGGCCGATTGCGCGGCCGCCTATGCCACCGGGCTTGCGGGAATCCTGGCCATCTCGCGCGCCATGGTGGTGGAGCATTACGCGCGCGGCTGGCACAGCACGGCCACCATCGGCGCAATCGGCGCCACGCTCGCCTGCTGCACACTGCTGCGCCTGCCGGCCGCGCAGACCGAGCATGCGATTGGCCTGGCGGTGGCGCAGGCGGCCGGCACGCGGCTCTCCTTCGGCACCATGGGCAAGGCCTTCCAGGCGGGCCAGGCGAATCTGGTGGGGCTGCGCAGCGCGCGGCTGGCGCAGCTCGGCTTCGATGCCGCGCCCGATGCGCTGGACGCACCGATGGGCTTGGCCGCGCTCTATGGCACCGGTGCATTCACGTTGCCGGATTTCGACGCGCCGCTGGCGCTCGAGGTGAAGAAATACCCCATGTGCTACGCGACGCATCGCGCGCTCGACGCGTTGCTGGATCTGCGCGCCGAGCATGGGCTGACACTGGATGCCGTGCGCGCCGTGCATGTTCGCGTCTCCGCCCAGGCCTTGGCGCCCTTGATCCATCACCGCCCGCGCACCGGGCTGGATGCGAAATTCTCGATGGAATACGCGGTTGCCGCGGCACTGCATGATGGCGCCGTGCGGCTTTCGAGCTTCACCGATGCGGCGGTGAACCGCCCCGCCATTCAGGCCTTCTTCCCGCGCGTCACGGCCGAGGAAGCGCCCGGTGCGCTGCTGCCGCGCTTCGCCGAACTGACCATCCATGTCACCGATGGCCGCGTGCTGACGGCGCGCCAGGACGTGCTGCGCGGCGGCGAGGATGCGCCGCTCTCTGACGCCGAACTTTGCGCCAAGGCCGATGACTGCCTGGGCATGCCCGGCGCTGCCGCGACGATGCTGGCGCGCCTGCTGGATGGCACGCGCCCCGCTGGGCTTGCATTGCAATTCGCCATGGGAGACGCCGCATGATCCGCCGCCGCACCGCACTGCTCTTGCCCCTGGCCGCGCCCGCGCTGGCGCAGCCGGAATGGCCCAACCGCAGCATCCGGCTGATCGCCACCTTCGAACCGGGCGGCGGCGCCGACCAGTCTGCGCGTGCCTTGGCCGCGATGCTGGGGCCGCTGCTGGGCCAGACCGTCGTGGTGGAGAACCGCACGGGTGCCGCCGGCAATATCGGCGCCGAGGCCATGGTGCGCGCGAATGACGGGCACACCTTCCTCTACGTCTCGACCGGGCCGATCACCTATCACCACCTTCTGTTCCGCACGCTGCCCTTCGATCCGCTGCGCGACCTGCTGCCCATCGCGTTTTCCGCGCATTCGCCCAACATCATCGGTGCCCGCGCCGACCTGCCCTGGCGCGGCGTCAATGACCTGGTGGCCGCCGCGCGTCGCACGCCGGGCGCCATCAACTATGGCAGCGCCGGCATCGGCACCACGCAGCACCTGACGATGGAACTGCTGCAGGCGCGCGCGAATATCGAGCTGACCCACATCCCCTATCGCGGCGGTGCCGCGAGCCTGCGCGACCTGCTGGGCGGGCGGCTGGAGCTGGCGGTGCTGACGGGTTCGGGCGCCGCACCCATCCGCGAAGGCCGCGTGACCGCCCTGGCCGTGACAGGCAGCGGGCGCATTCCTGTCATTCCCGACGTGCCCAACATGATCGAACAGGGCTTCCCCGATTTCATCGCCACCGCCTGGTATGGCGTGGTCGGGCCCGCGAACACGTCGGGCGAGATCGTGCGTCGCGTGTCGGATGCCATCACCCGTGTCACGCAGGACGAAATCTTCAACGCCCGCATGCGCGACATCACTTTCGAAGCCGCGACCATGGACAGCGCCGCCTTCACGCGCTTCATCGCGGCCGAGCGCACGAAATGGGAACCCATCGTGCGGCGTTTCGCCGGGAGCATGTGATGAAACTTCTGATCACCGAAGCCGCGTTGCGCGAAGTGGGCGGCGTGCCCGATGGCGTGGAGCTGATGGTCTTTGACCCGGCCGTGTCGCCGCGCGGTTTTGACGCGGCCTTTCTCTCGCGCGAGCTGTATTTCGGCGGCGCGCGCGATGCACCGCCGCCCGCCTGGATCACCTTTGTCGATGCGCTGATGGCCGAGCGGGGCCTCAAATGGCTGCAGGTGCATTCGGCGGGCGTGGATCGCCAGCAATACCGCCAGATGATGGCGCGCGGCGTGCGCCTGACCACGGCCGCCGGCGCCAATTCCGTCGCCGTCGCGCAGTCCGCCGCGGGCATGGTGGTGGCCATGGCGCGCGGCCTGCCGCGCTGGATCGGCGCGCAGGCGCGGCACGAATGGCAGCCCATCAAGCCGCCGCTGCCCGCCGATCTGCAGGGCCAGCAATGCGTGATCCTGGGCCTGGGGCCTGTGGGTCTCGAGATCGGTCGTATCCTGGGCGCTGTGGGGCTGCGCTGCATCGGCCTGTCGCGCCGCGCGCGTGCGGAGGCGCCGCCTGGTTTCGTCGCCACCGGCACCTATGGCGAACTCGGCACGCTGCTGCCGAACACGCATTGGCTGGTGCTGGCCTGTCCGCTTTCGGCTGAGACGCGCGGCATGGTCGGCGCTGCGCAGCTGGCGGCGATGCCGCGCGGTGCCGGCATCTCCAATGTTGCCCGTGGTGGCATCCTGGATGAAGCGGCGGCACGCGACGCGCTGGCCCGCGGGGCGCTGGGCTGCGCCTATATGGACGTGTTCGAGCAGGAACCACTGCCCGCCGACAGCCCTTGGTGGGACACCCCCAACACCATCGTCTCGCCGCATGCCGCGGGCCCCGCGGCGGGCAATCTGGCGCGCGCGGCGGGCATCTTCCGGCGCAACCTCGATCTTTATCTGGCGGGCAAGCCGCTCATCAACGAGGCAGAGTCCTGATGGATTTCTCCCTCGCGCCGGAGCATGCGGCGATCGCCCAGACGGTGCGCCGCTTCGTGGAACGCGAACTGATCCCGCTGGAGCGAGATGTCATCCGGCGCGAGGCAGAGCGCGGCTTCACCGATGCGCCCCTGATCGCCCCCGAGGCCGAGGCGCGTCTTGCCGCAGCGGCCAAGGAAGCCGGCCTCTATGGCATCGATGTGCCGGAGGAATACGGTGGCCAGGATCTCGGCCTGCTGACCAAGGCCATCGTCTTCGAGGAGATGAAGCGCAGCATCGTGCCCTTCGTCCTGCCGCCCGACAGCCCGAACCTGCATTTGCTGAAGGAAACCTGCCGCGGCGAGCAGATCGACCGCTACATGCTGCCCTATGCGCGCGGCGAGAAGAAAAGCTGCATCGCCATCAGCGAGCCCGGCGCGGGCAGCGATGCCGGCGCCATCCGCACGCGCGCCGAACGCTACAACGGCAAATGGCTGCTGAACGGCGAGAAGACCTGGATCAGCAATGCGCGGCGTGCCGATTTCATCATCGTGCTGGCTGTCACCGACAGCAGCAAAGGCACGCGTGGCGGCATGACCGCCTTCCTGGTCGATCGCGACACGCCCGGCCTCACCATCCCGACTGTCTTCCCGATGATCGGCGAATATGCGCCCTATTCGGTGCATCTGGAGAATGTGCTGCTCGGCGACGAACATATCCTCGGCGAAGTCGGACAGGCCTTCGTGCCCATCTCCCGCCGGCTTGGCATCCGGCGCATGGAAATCGCCGCCCGCTGCCTGGGCTATGCCCGCCGCTGCATCGAAATGATGATCGAGCAGGCCAATTCCCGCAGCACCTTCGGCGCAAAGCTCGCCGACCGGCAATCGGTGCAATTCGCCATCAGCGATTCCTGGCAGGAACTGGAAATGTGCCGCCTGCTGGTCCACCGGCTGGCCTGGCGGATGGACCAGGGCAGCGCCGGTGATTCCCTCGAAATCCGCCGCGAAGGTGCCATGGCGAAAATCCAATGCACCGAGATGGTGACGCGGGTGGTCGACCGCGCGATCCAGATGCATGGCGGCATGGGCATCAGCAAGGAATTGCCGCTGGAATACATGGCCCGCGCCGCGCGCGTCTGGCGCATCGTCGAAGGGCCCAGCGAGGTGCATCGCTGGCTGGTGGCGCGCGACCTGCTGCGCGCCTGAGGCGCTAGACCGGTTTCACAGCAATCATATGCGGTTCAACCGGTCTAGCTCTTGGCTTTGCCGCATTTTCCGAGTCGCTACGCGTGTCCGCTTCGCTTGAAAATGCTCTAGGTCACGCGGTCCAACTCCTGCTCCGACAGGTTTGCGGGCACCACCGTCAGCGGCACGCGCAGCCTCGCCGCGTAGCGGCCGGTCAGCGCGGAAATCAGCGGCCCCGGCCCGGAATTTCCGGGCGCCGCGGCCAGCACCAGGATCGACATGCGCGGGTCTTCGACCAGCAGCTTCAACAGTTCCTCGCGCGCATCGCCCTCACGGATCAGCAGGATCGGCAGGCCGCCGGTGATCTCGTTCACCTGCGCCGCCAGGCCGTTCAGCAATTGCTCGGCTTCTGCCCGGCGTTCCTCGGCCATCAGCGCGCCGATGCCGGCCCATTCGGTCTGGTCGGCCGGTTCCAGCACGCGCAGCAGCGCCACGCGCCCGCCCGATTTTTTCGCGCGCAGCGCCGCGTATTTCAGCGCGACGGCACGTTCGGGGCTGTCATCCACCACCACCAGGAAGACACGGTTTCGGCGGGTTTCGGTATCGGGCACTCAGTTCCTCCGGAACAGCACGCTGCCAAGCCAACCGGCCAGGATGGCCAGCACCACGCAGATCACACCGTAAAGCAAGGGTTGGCCGCGCGAAACATCTGCGATGGTGGCGGCCGTGCCCACACGCTCCACCCGGAATGCCAGCAATTCGCGCGCAGCCACGCGGCGGCTGTCCACCAGCAGCACCTCCACCGTGTAGTCGCCCGCCGGGATGGTCGCGGGCAGCGGCAGGTTCACATGGAACAGCCGGCCGCCGACGATATCCACAGGCGCGATATCCTCCTGCCAAAGCCCTGCTTCCTGCTTGATCTCGACCAGGGCGGCGCGGAATTCCGGCTCGCGCGCGCCGGTCGGCGTCAGCCGCAGCATGTCCAGGCCCAGCGCATATTGCCGGCGCAGCGCCTCGGGCAGCAGGCGCCAGGCGGGCAGGGTGCCCGCCACCGCATAGAAGGCCGGTACCGCGCCATAGCGCGCCGCCGGGCCGTTGAACCACAGCCCCAGCACCTGCACCTTGCGCCGCACGGTGAAGGGCAGGTCCGGGCCGCGAGCCATGATGATGACCTCCGCCCCGCCCGGCCCGATCGGTTGCGCGGTGGAACCGAACACCATCACGGACCCGCCGGTGAAGGTCGTGGACAGTTCGACACGGTCGGTCGACAGCCGCGCGACCAGAGGTTCCTCCGCCACGGCGGGCAGGGACAGCAGCAACAAGGCGAGCAGCCAGCGCATCAGCCCGCACTCAGATTGAACAGCCGCGCGGGCGTGTCGATCAGCCCCCAGAGCAGCAACCCTGCCACGGAGAGCACCAGCGCACCGAGCAGGAAGCGCGTCTCCTCCCCGCGCAGCCTGGTGCCCATCTGGGCACCGAATTGCGCGCCCGCGACACCGCCCAGCAGCAGCAGCAGCGTCAGCACGATATCGACCGTACCCAATTGCCAGGCCGCCATCACCGTCACCGCGGCGGCCACGCAGACGACCTGGAACAGCGAGGTGCCGATCACCACGCCGGTCGGCATGCCGAGCAGATAGATCATCGCCGGCACCAGCATGAAGCCACCGCCGACACCCATGATGGACGACAACAGCCCCACCGTCGCGCCCACCAGCAGCGGCGGAATCACGCTGATGAACAGGCGCGACTTCCGGAAGCGCAGCTTGAAGGGCAGGCCATGCATCCAGAAGTGTTCGTGCAGCCGCGCCTGGCGCTTCTTCGAGCGGCGCAGGATGGCGCGCGCGCTTTCCAGCACCATGAGCGTGCCGAGCGCGCCCAGAACGACCACGTAGAACAGCGACACCGCGGCATCGACCAGGCCCGCGCTTTTCAACCATGCGAAGAGCTGGATGCCGATGGCGCTGCCGACCAGCCCGCCGGCCACCAGCACGCCGCCCATGGTCCAATCGACATTGCCTCGGCGCCATTGCGCGATCATGCCGCTGGTCGACGCACCCAGAACCTGGTTCGCGCCCGACGCAACGGCCACCGGCGCTGGCACGCCCAGCAGGATCAAGGATGGCGTCAGCAGGAAGCCGCCACCCACGCCGAACAACCCCGACAGCCAGCCCACGGCAAAGCCGATGCCGACCAGCAGGAAGGCATCCACGGTCATTTCGGCAATGGGCAGGTAGACCTGCATCGCGGCATTGTGCGCTCGCGAATGCGGCGCTGTCAGGGCATGGAAAGATGTCATCATCTTCACCTTGCGTATCGGGCTGTTGCGGGGCTTGATCGCGTCATGTTCCGTCGTTCGCTGCTGGCCCTGCCGGCCCTGGTTCTTCCTGCCCGCGCGCAGGCCACCGCACGCGTGGCGCTGCTGCACATGAACGACTTCCACAGCCGGCATCGGCCGGTCGCGGCGAACAGCACCGATTGCCGTGAGGGGCAGGATTGCTTTGGCGGCAGCGCGCGCCTGGCCACGGGTTTCGCGCAGGAGCGCGCAAGGCTCGATGGTCGCGCGCATCTGCTGCTGGATGCCGGCGACCAGTTCATGGG
>JAIXVH010000420.1 GCA_027483125.1 Acetobacteraceae bacterium
CCCCGCATGGGCCGCCACTATGCCGCCGGGCGCAATTCCGACCCGGGCCCTGGCGCGCGGCAGGATGTGTCAGAACTCTCCGCGCATGTGCGCCACCGGCTGGTCACGGAGGAGGAGCTGGTGCGCGCCGCGCTATCGCACCACAGCCCGCAGGCGGCCGAAAAATTCATCCAGGAAGTCTACTGGCGCAGCTACTGGAAGGGGTTTCTGGAACTGCGCCCGCAGATGTGGCGCGAATACCGCGCGCGCGCCGATGCCACGCCCATCACCCCCGCCGCGCAGGCCGCGATGGAGGGTCGCAGCGGCATCGACTGCTTCGACGCCTGGGCGCGGGAACTCGCCGAGACCGGCTATCTGCACAACCATGTGCGCATGTGGGTGGCCAGCATCTGGATCTTCACGCTGCGCCTGCCCTGGGTGCTGGGTGCCGAATGGTTCCTGCGCCATCTGCATGACGCGGATGCGGCGTCCAACACGCTGTCATGGCGCTGGGTCGCGGGCATCCAGACGCCGGGCAAGCACTATCTGGCGCGGGCCGAAAACATCGTGCGCCACACATTCGGCCGCTTCGACCCGGGCGGCGAGTTGAACGAAAGCGCCGAACCGCTGGACGAACCCGGCCCGCCGCCCGCGGGCCTGCTGCCGCCGGCCGACACGCCGCGCGGGCGCGTCGCCCTGCTGCTGCACGAGGATGACGTGACCTTCTGGCCCGAAGGCTGCGATGTGGTCGCGGTGGGCATGCTGCCCGCCATGCGTCCCTTCGCCCGGGCCGCGCTGGCCGATGGCGCGCGCCTCGCCGCCGCCCGCACAGCCCGCGCGCCCGAAGCGCTGGCGCCTGCCGATGCCGCGCGCTGGGCGGCGGGGCTGGACGCGCAACTGGTGATGCCCTGGGCGCCGGTCGGCTGGTGCGCCGATGCCACTGCCGCCATCCCTGCCCTGCGCGCGCGCCGCGCCTGGGATGAGGAGTGCTGGCCGCTGGCCCGCCGCGGCTTCTTCCCCTTCAAGGAGAATATCCCGAAGCTGCTCAGGTCCCTCCATCCACCAGCAGCACCTGGCCGCTGACGAAATCGGCGAGCGGCGAGGCGAAGAACAGCACCGCCTTGGCGATATCCTCGGCGACACCCAGACGGCGCAGCGCGATGCCGTCCAGCACACGGCGCTGGCCTTCCGCGCCATAGCTGTCCCATTGCGCGGTGCTGGCGGGGTTGCTGGTCATCAGGCCGGGGGCCACGCAATTGGCCGTGATGCCATGCGGGCCAAGTTCGCGGGCCAATTGCCGCGTCAGCCCGATCAAGCCGTGCTTGGCGCTGGTATAGGCCTGGATACCGGTGCGGCTGGGCTTCACGCCCGCGCCGGAGCTGATGGTCACGATGCGCCCCGAACCGCGCGCCTTCATCCCCGGCGCCACCGCGCGGGCGAGTGCGAAATGCGCGCGCAGGTTGATGTCGATGATCGCGTCCCAATCCTCATCGGTGACGTCTTCGACCGGCTTGTGCACCTGGCCGCGCACGCCGCCGGCGTTGGAGACCAGGATATCTGGCGCCGCGCCAATGCTGGCGATCCAGCGCGCGGCCTCGCCCTTCGCCGTCAGGTCGCAGCGGAAGCCGGTGCCGGGCAGGTCCTCATCGGTGATGTCGGTGGTGAAGACGCGCGCGCCCAGGCCCAGGAACATCTCCGCGCAGGCGCGGCCGAAGCCATGGCCGCCACCGGTCACCGCCACCACCTGGTTGTCGAATCGCAATTGCATCACAGCAGCTCCAGCAGGTTGGCGTCGCTCATCGGGCGCTCGCGGCGTTCGCATTCGCCGATCATCTCGATCAGCCTCGCGATGGTCGGGCAGGCGATGCCATGGCTGGCGCCGATCTCCACCACCGCCCCCACCTGCGCACGCGCGGCGCTGATGCGCCCACGCACCCAGATATCGCGCCAGACGCCGGAATGGGACTTCGCCGATGCGGCGTTGAAGGCGACGAGCGCCGCGATGCTCTCGCGCGCCGCCGCTTCGCTGCCGGCGGGGCCGAAGGCGGCGGGCACGAAGCCGTTGAAGCCGCGCAGCACTACGCCCTCGGCGGTGGCCACCGCCACCACCTCGCCGGCCAGCTTGCGCCACAGCGGCAGCAGTTCAGGGCGCGCCAGCGTGTCGGCGATGCCCTTTTCCGCCAGGGCCTGCGCGGTCAGATAGGTGGAGTAGCACAGCTTGCCCCACAGCGTGCTGAACACATCGGGCACCTGCACCGCATCGGGTTCAAAGATCTGCATCAGCCTGTGCAGTTCCGCCAGGCGTGGCGTCATCGCGCCATCGATCTCGCCCAGCACCATAGCGCCGCGATTGCCGTACATCACGCGCCCGGGCGCCTGCCAATCGGCGCCGAAATTCACGAAGGCGCCCATCACGCGATGCGCGCCCAGCACCGGCACCATCAGGCGTTCGCACAAACCGTTCTGGAAGGATGCCGCATAGCCGTCGGGCGCCAGATGCGGCGCCATCTGCGTGGCTGCCGCCACCGTGTCCTGCCCCTTCACGCACAGCAACGCGCGGCCGAAACTGCCTTGCACATCCGCCGGCAGCGCCGCGCGCACCGGCACGCTGAAGGCATCCACCGGGCCTTCGATCTGCAACCCGGTGGCGTTCATCGCCGCGACATGCGCGGCGTCCACATCCACCAGCAACACGTCATGCCCCGCACGGGCCAGATAGGCACCGACGGTCGAACCAATGGCGCCCGCGCCCCAGATCAGAATACTGTTCATCACGTCAGTGCAATGCATCGGCGCCATGCGCGCAAGATGGGTGGCGCGCGCGCCGATCCGCGCCACACTGCGGCGATGCAGCGCGAGACCGACAACCTGAAAGGTGCCGCCCTGATGGCCGCCGCCGCGCTGGTCTTCGCGGC
>JAIXVH010000424.1 GCA_027483125.1 Acetobacteraceae bacterium
CATGCCACGTCCCTCCGCGCGATGATCGCCCCGGCAGCGCCGAGCCGCGCCGTCCATCCGCGCGCGATGCTGTGGGTGGCGAAGGCTTCCTCGATGATGGCGGGGCCTTCGATGATGTCCTCCGCGCCCAGCGCCTCGCGGTCCCAGATCACCGCCTGGTGCCAGGCGCCATGGGCGTGCATGCGCCGCGTGCCCTTCACCGCCGCGCGCTCGGCGCGGATGGGCGGCGTGGGCTCGGGCCGCGGCAGCCGGCCGGTGGCGGTCACGCGCAGGGTGACGATCTCCACCGCCTCATCCTGGGCCGCGTAGCTGAAGCGCTGCTTGTGTTGCGCGTGGAAGCGCGCGGCCAGTTGCGCCAGCGCCGCCGCATCGGGCGCTGCCACATCACCCCAGGGCACCAGCAATTCGAAGGCCTGGCCGTGGTAGCGCATATCGGCACCGACGGTCAGTTCCGCGACCATGCCCTCGCGCGCCAGCCGCGCAGCGGCCTCCGCTCGCAACTCGCCCAGCAACGACGTGATGCCCGGCAGCGCCGCATCGCCCAGCGTGAACAGGCGAGAGCGCGCGATATCCTGCTTGAGGTCGCTGAACATGATGCCATAGGCCGAGAGCGTGCCAGGCTCGCGCGGGAAGATCACCTCGGTGATGCCCATTTCATCGGCCACTTCCGTCGCGTGCAGCCCGCCAGCGCCACCGAAGGAGAGCAGCGCGAAATCCTTCGGGTGCAGCCCCTTCTCGAACAAGGAAAGACGCACGGCGGCGGCGAGATTGGCGTTGGTCAGCGTCAGCACGCCATCGGCCGCGTCTTCCGCTGAAAGCCCCAGTGCTGCGCCCAGCCGTTCCAGCGATGCGCGCGTCGCGCCCATGTCGAGCTTCATCGCGCCGCCGAGGAAGAACTCGGCATCGAGCCGTCCGGTGAAGAGATTCGCATCCGTCACCGTGGGCTCCGTCCCGCCGCGCCCATAGGCGACGGGGCCGGGCCGTGCGCCGGCACTTTCCGGCCCCACCGTCAGCCGCCCGCCTGCCTGCACGCGCGCGAGCGAACCGCCGCCGGCGCCGATCGTGCGCATCTCCACCATCGGCAGCCGCACCGGCAGCCCGTCGATCTCGCCCTGGGTGATGATGGACACAGCACCTTCCTGCACCACCGACACGTCATAGCTGGTGCCACCCATATCCACCGCAACCAGATTCGGCCGGCCCAATTCCTGCGCGATGCGAGAGGCCGCAAGCGCCCCGCCCGAAGGTCCCGACAGCAACAGCCGCGCCGGCTGCTCACCCGCCATGTCCAGCCCGCAGACACCGCCATTGGACTGCACCAGGAACACGCGCGGCGAAAACCCATCCTGCCCCAGCCGCGCCGCCAGCCGCTGCATATAGGCGCGCACCACCGGCACCAGCACCGCATTCAGCACCACCGTGCTGCTGCGCTCGTATTCGCGGATTTCCGGAGAGATCTCGGACGACAGTGACACCGGCAGCGCTGGATGCGCGGCGGCAATGGCATCGCGCAGCGCATGTTCATGGGCGGCGTTGGCATAGCTGTGCAGCAGGCAGATCGCGACGGCTTCGGGTTGCAGTGCCGCAAGGCGTGCCAGCGTGTCGGCCATGTCCAGCGGTACCTCCACGCTGCCATCGGCGCGCATGCGCTCGCGCGCGCCCAAGCGGCGGTCGCGCGAGATCAGGCAGGGGAAGGGATCGGGTGCCAGGCCATAGATGTCACGCCGCACATGGCGCGTGATCTCCAGCACATCCTCGAAGCCCGCGGTCGTGATCAGCACGCCGCGGGCGAGCTTGCGTTCCAGCACGGCATTGGTCGCGATGGTGGTGCCGTGCAGCAGCAACCCCACATCGGCCAGCGCGAAGCCGAAGCGTTGCGCCGCTTCGCGCACGCCGGTCAGCAGCCCTTCTGAGGGGTCGGCCGGCGTGGTGGGTGTCTTCCAGGCGACGACACGGCCATGCCGCGCATCGAGAATCTGGAGATCGGTGAAGGTCCCGCCGATATCGACGGCGATGCGAACCGGGCGTGTGTCTGCCTGCATGCGCACAGCATGGGGCAGTGCCCGGCGGCGTCAATCGTCGTCGTCGCGATCGCGTCCACGCGGCCAATGGCGGCCGTGCCAGCGATAGGGCGCATGGCGCCAGTCGCGGCGTGGACCTTCGCGCCATTGTTCGACGCGTTGCCACTGCATCCAGGGCGGCGCGCCATTGGGGCTCCAGGTCTCGATCCGCGTGCAACGGCCGTTGGAGCAATTCGTGGAACTGTTGCTTGACTGCGCCGTGGCCGCCAGTGGCAGCAACAGCAGGGACAGCATCGTCAGACGTCGCATCCTCATATCCTCCTGCAAGGCAGACGCAGGCTGGATGCGCGGTGTGGCGATGCGGTTGCCGGATTGGGGCGGCATGATGGCCGCCCCATCACCCTTGCGTCAGTTGGCGCGCAGGTTCAGCGCACGCGCCACCGTGTCGAAGGCCTGGTGCTCGGCGCGCAGGCGGGCCGAGAATTCCTCAGGCCCGACCCAGGCCGGGTTGGCGCCCTGGCTGCGCACCTGGTTCTGGAAACGCTCGGTGGCGTGGGCGGCGCGGAAGGCCTCCAGCAGGCGGGCGCGGCGATCGGCCGGGATGCCGCGCGGGGCGACCATGGCGAACCAGATCAGCGTCTCTTCCTCGGGCACGCCGAGCTGCGTGAGCGATGCGGCGCCGGGCAGATCGGCCAGCGCGTCGCGGCTGGTGACCAGCAGGCAGCGCGCATTGCCCGCGCGCGCCGTGGGCGTGATGGGTGCGATAGAGCCGCCATACATGTCGATGTGCCCGCCGGTGAAGGCGGTCAGCGTCTGCGCGGCACCCTGGAAGGGCACCATCGTCAGGCGGATATCCAGGCGGCGGAACAGGCGTTCGGCCGCGAGATGCATGGTGCTCGCGACGCCATCGCTGCCATAGGTCAGACGCTCGGGGTTGGCGCGCGCGAAGGCGATCATGTCCTGCGCGGTCTGGAAGGGCGAATTGGGCCGCACACAGAGCGTGAAGGGGCCTTGCGCCGCGATGAACAGCGGGTCGAACTGGTCCAGCGTGTAGCGCACATTCACCGCGTGATGGGCCGAGGTGATGGGCGAATTCACCGTGAAGCCGATGGTGTGCCCATCAGCAGGGGCCGAGAGCATGGTCTGCATGCCGATGGTGCCGACCGCGCCGGGGCGGTTCTCCACCACCACCGGCTGGCCGAGCGCAGGGGAGGCCAGTTCAGCCAGCACGCGCGCGAAGACATCCGTGCCCCCGCCGGGGGCCAGCGGCACGATGATGCGGATCGGGCGATCAGGAAATGTCTGCGCGACGGCGGCGGGCGCCAGCAACAGGGTGGCGAGGAGCAGGCGGATCATCGGCGGCCTCCGTTGGAAGGGCCGCCTTACAGTCACTTCATCATCTCAGGCAACCACAGCGCGATCTCGGGGAAGGCGAGCAGGATCGCGACGGCGGCCAGATATGCCAGCAGAAACGGCATGACGCCCACGAAGACATCGGTGATCGGCCCGGCAGGTTTGGGTCGCATGCCTTGCAGCACATACATGACCGTGCCGTCGGGCGGGCTGATCTGCGCGATCTCGACCAGCATCACGACGATGACGCCGAACCAGATGGGATCGTAGCCCAGCGCCACCACGATCGGGAAGGTCACCGGCACGGTGGTGATGATCATGGAGAAGCCCTCCATGAAGGTGCCGAGCGCGAAATACAGCGCGATGATGCAGGCCATGATGGCCCAGGGCGGCAAAGGCAGGCCCGCGATCATGCCGGCGAGCGCCTGCGGCACATTGATGATGGTGAGGATATAATTGAGCAGATAGGCGCCGAACAGGATAAGCCCCAGCAAGGCCGTGTTGCGCGCGGTGGCCTCGGCGCTGGCATTGAGCATGCGCAGCGACAGCCTTCCTTCGATCGCGGCAAAGATCATGCTGCCGACCACGCCGAGAGCCGCTGCCTCGGTGGGTGTTGCGAAACCGCCATAGATGCTGCCCAGCACCAGGAGGATGAGCAGCATGGTCGGCACCAGGTCGCGCAATGCGCGCAGCTTCATGGCCAGTGGCAAGGGCGGCGGTTTGGGCAGCGGGTTGCGCAGGCCGTGTGCGAGGATCAGCAAGGTGAACAGGCCCACCACCAGCAAGGATGGCAGCACGGCGGCGAGGTACAAGGCGCCAACACTCGTCTCGGTGATCAGCGCGTAGATGATGAAGGTGATGCCCGGCGGGATGAGGTTGCCAAGCGCCCCGCCCGCGGCGAGCGAGCCCAGCACCCAGCGCTGGTTGTAGGCGGTGTTCTGGAAATAGGGCAGGCCGACGCTGCCCATCGTGGCGGCGGTCGCGACCGAGGAACCGCTGATCGCGGAGAACACCGCGCAGGACATGATGTTGGTGTGCAAGAGCCCACCTGGCATGCGGTTCAGCCAGACGTTCAGCGCGCGATAGAGACGGTCCGACAGGCCCGAGCGCAGCAGGATCTCGCCCATCAGCAGGAAGAGCGGCACGGCGACCAGGACGAAGTTCGACGACGGTCCCCACAGCGTCTGCCCCGCGAACAACCACCAGGCGCGGTCGCTGAACAGGAACCCTGTCAGGAAGGCGAGCACGCCCAGCACGGCGGCGATGTGCACGCCCGAGCCGAAGAACAGCACGAACAGCCCGATCAGCATCAGGATCTCGCCGATCGGCAGCGCGGCCGCGCCGCTGGCCGCGGCGAAGAGCACCACCCCCAGCAGGCCCAGCAGGAAGATGACGGCGATCAAGGCTTGGCCATCCGCACGGCGTCCAGTGCTTCCTGGGTTTCGTCATCGATGCTGCGCGAACCGAGCAGCCCGTCGAGCTGTGCGCCGCGGCCGGTCAGCAGCAGCAGCAGGCTTTCCAGCAGCAGCACCGCCACCATCACGACGAAGGCCGCGATGCCGGCGAACCAGATGCCCTGCGGCACCACCAGCGGAATGCGCAGGGCTGAATTGTCATGCGCGTTGAACAACATGCTTTCATCGACCAGCGACCACGCGGCCCAGGCGCAGAACAGCGCGAAGACGCCCAGCAACAGCAGCGAGAAGATGTGCAGCGGCGCGCGCAACCTTGCCGGCCAGCGATTGAGCAGCACGTCCACACGGATATGCGCCCGTGTCGCCAGGGTATGCGCCAGCGCCCAGGCAATTCCGCAGGCCAGCATATAGCCCGTGACCTCGACCGTGGCGCGCGAGGAAAAGCCGAAGAAGTTGCGCGCCACGATGTCGAAGGTGATGAACAGCGCGCAGGCCAGATAGTTCCACCCGGCCAGATAGGCCATCAGCGCCGCGACGCCCGAGACGCCGCGGCGCAATGTGGTGACCGCCCTCAACCGCCGAACCGGATGCCGGAGATGGGCGCGATGATCTGGTTGTAGACCTCACCGCAGCGCGCGCCGCAGCGGCGCACGAAGCCGGGCAGCACGTTCTGCTGGAAGATCTGCCGCGTCAGCGCGATATCGGCGGGCGTGCCCACCACTTCCACCATCGGCCGCGGGGCGAGGGTATGGATGCGGCAGGTATCGGCGCGGCCGGCATTGCAGTCGATGCCATCGCGCGTGGCAGCAGCCCCTAGCGCCCAAAGCTCATCGGACATCTGCCGGAAGGTGCCTTCCATGAATGTGCGCACCGCGGGGTCGAGCCGGTTCCACCAGGCCAGGTTCACCAGATAGCCCGACACCGCCCAGGAGACGGGGATATTGGAGATATGCGTGCTCACCTCATGCCAGCGCGCGGCATTGCCGCTGCCGCTGCCGGTGATGGCGCAATCCACCACGCCGCGTTCGAGCGCCGAATAGACCTCGGGGAAGCCGATGGAGGTGGGCTGCGCACCCAGCGCACCAAAGAAATCCACCAGCGAATTGCCGAAGGTGCGGATGCGCCGGCCGCGCAGATCGGTCAGCTGCGTGAAGGGCGCGCGGCAGAACAGCACCTGCGCCGGGAAGGGATACATCGCGACCAGCCGCGTGCCGAAGCGCTCCAGGTCGCGGTTGGCGACCGGGATCATCGCCTCGGCGATGCGGCGCGCATCATTGATGTCGGGTGCGAGGCCCGAGAGGTCGATGCCGTCCAGGATGGGCACATCGCCCGACAGCGTGGACAGCGTGCCCGCGCCGATCTCCACCTGGCCCGCGCGCACCAGGCGCACGATTTCCGCGCCACCCAGGTTGCGCTCGGCATGCGATGCCACCGTCACCTCGATCCGCCCGCCGCTGCGCTGGCCCACCAGGTCGCGCAGGATTGCCTGATCGACGCGGGTGAATTGCGGCATGGTGGGCACCGGCTGCGTGACCGCAACGACGGGCAC
>JAIXVH010000158.1 GCA_027483125.1 Acetobacteraceae bacterium
AAGGCGAAGCGCGCCTGCGCGCCAGGCAGCATGCGCGCCAGCGGCGCATCCGCCGCGCATAGCGCCTGCCAGCGCGCCATGGCGCCCTCGGCGCGCAGCCATTCCCAACCCTGCATGCCTGTTCCTCCCGCGTCGATGTTCGGCCCGCGCGGCCCCACGGGCAAGGCCCCTGGCAGGCCACGCGCACCCATGCCAAAACCCGGGCCGACCGGAGGCCCCAATGGATCACGCGCTGAACACCGCCCCACATGCCGAAATCCGCGAGGAGGTGCGCAAGCTCTGCGCCCGCTTCCCCGGTGAATACTGGCGCGAGCTGGATGCGCGGCGCGGCTACCCGACCGAATTCGTCAAGGCGCTGACGGAAGCCGGCTATCTGGGCGCGCTGATCCCCGAGGAATTCGGCGGCGCCGGCCTGCCGCTCTCGGCGGCCGCGGCCATCCTGGAAACCATCCACGCAGAGGGCTGCAACGGTGCCGCCTGCCACGCGCAGATGTACATCATGGGCACGATCCTGAAGCACGGGAATGCCGACCAGAAGGCGCGCTATCTCTCGGGCATCGCCAGCGGCGAATTGCGCCTGCAGGCCTTCGGCGTGACCGAGCCGACCAGCGGCACGGACACCACCAATCTGCGCACCTTTGCCCGGAAGGAAGGCGACAAATACATCGTCAACGGCCAGAAGATCTGGACCAGCCGCGCCGAACATTCCGACCTGATGCTGCTGCTGGCGCGCACCACGCCCAAGGACCAGGTGGCGAAGAAGACCGAGGGGCTTTCGACCTTCATCGTCGATATGCGCACGGCGAAGGGCCTGACCATCCGCCCCATCCGCACGATGATGAACCACAATTCCTGCGAGGTCTTCTTCGACAATATGGAAGTGCCCGCCGAGAACCTGGTCGGCGTGGAAGGCCGCGGCTTCCGCTACATCCTGGATGGCATGAACGCAGAACGCCTGCTGATCGCCAGCGAGAGCATCGGCGACACCAAGTGGTTCACGCAGAAATCCGTCGCCTATAGCCGCGAGCGCGTGCTGTTCGGCAAGCCCATCGGCACCAACCAGGGCGTGCAATTCCCGATCGCCAAGGCCTATGCGCAGATGCGTGCGGCCGAAGCCATCGTGCAGCAGGGACTGGAGAAATTCGAAGCCGGCCTGCCCTGCGGCGAGGAAGCGAATATGGGCAAGATGCTCGCCGCCGATGCCGCCTGGGCGGCCGCGGAGGCCTGCGTGCAGACCCATGGCGGCTTCGGCTTCGCCGAGGAATACGACATCGAGCGCAAGTTCCGTGAAGCGCGGCTGTACCAGGTGGCGCCGATCAGCACGAACCTGATCCTGAGCTATATCGGCGAACACGTGCTCGGCATGCCGCGCAGCTACTGATGAACTGGGTCGACGGCGTCTGCATCGCGGTCCTGGTCGTCTCGGGGCTGCTGTCCTTCTGGCGCGGCTTCGTGCGCGAGGTGTTGAGCATCGCCGCCTGGGCCGGCGCCATCATCGCTGGCTTCGCGTTTCGTGACAGTGTGCGGCCGTTCTTCGAAGGCTTCGTGGACCAGCCCTGGCTCGCCGATGGCCTTGCCGTGGGCAGCGTGTTCCTGGCCGTCGTCGTGGTGATGACCTTCGTGGTGCACTGGATCGCGGTTCGGGTGGAGGACAGCGCGCTGGGCGGGCTGGACCGCACGCTGGGCGCGGTGTTCGGCATCGCGCGCGGCGCCTTCCTGGTGGTGCTGGCCTATATCGTCGGCGGCATGGCCCTGCCCCACGCCGAACGCTGGCCCGAACCGGTGCGCGAGGCGCGTTTCCTGCCCTGGGTGGTGGATGGCGCGCGCATGACGGTGGATCTGCTGCCCGCCGAATACCGCCCGCGCGTGGCCGAGCCGCCGGCGCGCGCCGCGCCCACGCAGGAGGAATTGATGCGCCCGCGTGTGGGGTCGCGTTAAGCGAGTTCGCGCCGCAGGCGCATCGCGTGTGAGCCCGCATCCAGCGCCACATCATCCTCGGTCAGCATCGCCCCCTTGGCCACCGCACGCGTGAGCCGCACGCCATGCGCCAGCCCGATCGGCAGCGCGCGCGCCGCCTTGCTGCGCGCGGCGGGGATGCACTTGCCCCAGACCATCGCGCCGCCCTCGCCATCCAGGATTTCGCCGGGCCGCAGATCACGCTTGGCCGTGGCCGCCACATCGCCCCGCCATTCGCGCGAGACGCCGGTGGGCTCGCCCCGCAGCGCGGCAGAGGCCACCGACAAGGGCAGTTCCAACCCGATCAGGTGATAGGGCCGCCACAGCGCGGCATAGCGCCCCGTGTCATCGGTCTTCACGCCATATTCGGAGAAGCAGCGACGGATATAGTCGGTCTCGCCCTCGAACACGGCATAGACGCCCCAGCGCAAATCCCCCACCACCGGCCGCGCATCGCGTTCGAGGGAGGAGATCACCTCCGTCATGCCGGCGCGTTCCAGCACGCCGCCTGAAGCGCGCGGACGCAACACATGCGCCAAATCCTGCACGCCGCAGGGCGGGAACTGCAACCCGTCCGAGGGCACATCCAACCCGGTGGCATTGGCGATGGCGGCCATCTCGATGGCGCTTTTCGTGCCATCGAGAAAGCTGTTGAACATCTGCGGATTCATGCCCCCCGCCGCGGCCTGTTCGGGCGTCAGGCCGTAATGGCCCCAGACCGTCTCGGGCGTGCTGTCGTGGTATTTCGGCAGGTATTTCGTGCCCTTGCCGGCGGCCACGATGGGGAAGCCGTGCGCGCGCAGCGTATCGACCAGCTCGCAGACCAGCGCGGGCTGGTCACCATAGGCCATCGAATACACCACGCCCGCGCGTTCGGCGCGCGCGGCCAGCACCGGGCCGGCCAGCACATCGGCCTCGACATTGACCATCACCACATGCTGGCCGGCATCGATGGCGCGTTCGGCATGCAGCAGGCCGGCGATGGGGTGGCCCGTGGCCTCCACCACCACGGCAATGCGCGGGTCATTCACGCGCGCCGCGTCATCGGTCAGCAGCGTGGTGCGGGTGGCCAGCGCGTCATCCAGCGTTGCGGCGCGGGCCTGTTCATCGGGCCAGCCAATGCGCGCGAGATTGGACCGCGCGCGATCGGGTGCCAGATCCGCGATCACGGCCACATGGATCCCGGGCTGGCGTGCCACCATGGCCAGGAACATCGCGGCGAATTTGCCGCAGCCGATCAGCCCCACGGTGATGGGCCGGCCCTCGGCCGCGCGGGCGGCCAGCATGCGCGCGAGATTCATGAGCGTGTTTCCTGGCGCGCATCGGCCAGGGCCGATGCACGACCCTCCGGATTGAACCGCACACCCGGCCGCGCCATGCCACCCGCGATGCCGATGGGCGTGCCATCGGCGCGCCAGCAGGCGGCACCTTCCATCATGCCATCCGCGTGGAAGCGGATGCAGGACATGCCGCCCGCCACGGCTGCCACACGCAGCGTGTTGTGGCCCATGGCGCGCAGGGCGGCCTCGGCCTCCGCGGTGATGGCGGGTTCCAGTTCCAGCGCGCCGCCTTGCGTCCAGATGCGCGGCGCCTCCACGGCTTGTTGCGCGGTCATGCCGTGGTCGATCAGGTTCAGCGCCGCCTGGAAGGTGCTGGCGAAGATGCGCAACCCGCCGGGCAGGCCCAGTGCCGCCCAGGGCGCGCCATCCTTCAGGATGATCATGGGCGACATGGAGGTGGTCACGCGCTTGCCCGGTGCCACGCTGTTGGCCAGCCCAGCGCGCGGGTTGAACAGCGCCATGTAGTTGTTGGGGATCAGCCCGGTTTCGGGCAGCAGGATGCGCGCGCCGAACAGGCTGTTGATGGTGTGCGTGGCCGCGACGATGCGGCCTTCGGCATCGGCGACCGTCAGGTGGGTGGTGTGGTCCTCACCGGCGGTCACACCCGCGCCCCAACGGCGCGCGGCCATGGGGTCGAATTCGGCGCGGCGCTCGGCTGCGTATTCCTTGCTGGTCAGGCGGGCCACGGGCACCTTCACGAAGGCCGGGTCGGCGGTGGCGGCCGCCCTGTCAGCAAAGGCCATTTTCAGCGCCTCGGCCACCAGATGCAGCGTGGCGGGTGTGGCGAAGCCGAGCGCCTTCACATCGAAGGCCTCCAGCATGTTCAGCATCTGCGTCACATGCACGCCGGCGGCGCTGGGCGGTGGCGGCAGCACCACCTCGAAACCACGGTAACTCGCGCGGATCACCTGGCGTTCGATCACGCCATGGCTGGTCAGATCCTCCATGGTGACAATGCCGCCACGCGCCGAAAGCTCGGCCACCGCGCTCTGCCCGATGGCGCCGCCATGCAGGGCGCCCGGGCCTTCGCGCGCGATGGTGGACAGCGTCTCGGCCAGCGCCGGATTGGCCAGCCGCGCGCCGACGGCCAGCGGCTTGCCGCCGGGCATCAGCAACGCGGCCAGCGCGGGGTCTGCGGCAATATCGGCCGCGCAATCGGCGATGCAGTCATGCAGATAGGGCGAGACCTGGAAGCCGCGCTTGGCCAGCCGGATCGCGGGCTGCATCACATCATCCAGGCTGAAGCGGCCTTCGCGTTCCAGCGCGGCGCACCAGGCCAGCAGATTCGCCGGCACCGCGACCGAGAGCGCGCCCACCGCATTGGCACGGCCCACCGCCTCGATGTTCAGCGGGTCATCGGGTGCGGCGGGTGTGTACATGGTGGGCGTGGCCGCGCCCGGCGCGCAGGACAGCCCGTCCAGGATGGTGTGCGCGCCCTTCCCATCGCGCAGATGAAAGGTGCCGCCGCCGAACAGGCCCACCATCATCGGCTCGCAGACCGAGAGCGCGAGCAAGCCGGCCACCGCGGCATCCACGGCATTGCCGCCCTCGGCCAGCATGGTGGCGGCGGCGGCCGAGGCCGCGTGGTGATTGGTGACCACCATGGCGCGGCCGGTGGCGGGGCGTTTTTGCGTGACGATCCTCATGGGCGGAGGCTCGCGCGGGGTGGCGCGCAGGGCAAGGGTGGCTCAAAATGCCCGGCTCAGCCCCGCATAGAAGCCGCGCCGCGCCAGGAATTGCGGCGCGCCCACGCCAATCCCGCTGCCATCGCGCAGCTGCACCCGCGTGTCCAGCAGGTTCAGGATATCGCCGCGGACGGTCCAGCGCCCGCCATCCGGCCCCTGGAAATCCTGCGCGATGCCGATGTTCATGGTGCCATAGGGCGCCATCTTCTCGGTGTTGGCGAAGCCGCGCCGCAGCCCGCTGCCGGCCAGCACCGTGCCGGAGATGCGCCCGCCCTCCCAGCCGCGATAGACGAAGCCGGCGCTTGCCGTGATCATCTGGTCATGGTCGGTACGCACGAAGCGGCTTTCGATGAAGGCGAGTTCGGCGGCGTCGAAATTGAACTGCCCCGAGGTGATGCGCCGGCCGATGGAACGCGACAGCGCCAGGTTCGCATAGGCATCCAGGCGGGCCGAACGCCACGCGGCGGTGAATTCCACGCCGTAAGCGCGCCCCTGCGCATAGTTGAACGGCGTGAAGACCAGCGCATTGCCGAACTGGCCGAGGTCCAGCAGGTTGGTCGCGTGCTTGTAGTAGGCGCCGACACCCACCGTGACATTCTCCGTCAGCCGCTGCTGGATGCCGAGGTTGAAGTAATGCGCACGCTCCGCCCGCACCGGCGATGAGGTGAAGTTCTGCGGCTCGGCCGTGGTGCCGGCGAAGGGCAGCAGATTGCCGGTGGCGATCAGCTCCTGCGCCGGCGGGACGAAGGTTCGCATATAGCCCAGCGAGACCCGCGTGCCGTCCATCGGCAGCCAAACCAGGTTCACCCGCGGGCTGACCGCGCTTTCGCGCGAATACCCGTCCAGATGGTCGAAGCGCAGGCCCATGTTCAGCGTCAGCCGGTCGGCGATGCGCCATTCATCCTGCACATAGAGGCCATAGAGCCAGCCGGTGCGCGCACGCGCATCGCGAATGGTGAAGGGCGCGTCGATCGCGGCGCCGAAGGGGTCCAGCGGCAGCACGGTCGCGTTGTTGGCCGCCCGCGTGCGCTCACCCACCACCGAGAGGCCGAAGCGTAGCGTATGTCTCGGGTGCAGGCGCCAGGCGGCATCGGCCTGCAACCCGGCCGAGAAGCTCTCGCGCGTCACGTTGGAGGCCACGCCGTTGAAGATCAGCTCGCGCAGCGTGTCGGGGTGGTAGCGGAGCTGCGAATGGCGGGTGAACAGTGCGATCTGCGCATCCACATCACCGAAGCCGGTCTGCAACGCCAGGATGTTGAACTGGTTGTTCTCGCGCTGGCGGGCGCGGACATCGGCGCTGTCGGCGGCCGCCACACCGAAGGCGGTGAATTGCGGCGCGGTGCCGGCGCTGGCCGGGATCTGGAAGCGGTTGTTGGACGCGCCCGAAATCAGGCTGATGCGCGTGCGCTCATCAATGGCGCGCGAGAGATAGACCAGGCCGCGCCATTGCTCGGTGCGGTTGGAGAGGGTGGAGCCGAATTGCGGCGCCTCGATCCCCTGGTCGGAACGCTGGTAGCTGCCGGTGGCGAACAGGTCCCAGCCGGCCACGCTGCGGGCGTAATCGAAACTCGGGTTCAAAAGCCCGCGCGAGCCGCCATAGAGGGAGACGCGCCCGCCCTCGCCCTGGGAGGGGCTGCGCAGGGTCAGGTCCACCACGCCGCCCAGGCGATAGCCGAATTGGGCGGGCAGGGCGCCGCGCAGCACCTGCACCTGCTCCACACTGCGCGCATCGAGGAAGCTGCCGAAGCCCTGGATGCCCTCGGGCAAAGTGATGCCGTTGAGGCGGAATTGCAGGCCGCGATGTTCGCCGCGCAGATGCAGCTCGCCGAAGCTGTCCACCGCGGCACCGGGGATCTGGTACAGCACCTGGTTGAAGCCGGCATTGGCGCCCTGTGGCAGGCCCTCGATCAGGCCGCGGCCGATGGTGGTGGTGGTGGCACCCAGGCTGGGGGAGATCTCATCGCGCGCGGCATCCAGGCGCTGGGCGCGGATCACCGTCTCGGGTAGGACCGCCTCCTGAGCGGCGGCGGGCTGGGCCAGGAATGGCAGGGCAAGCAGGGCGCGCAGACGCGACATAGTCCGACCTCGATGGGAAGGACCGGATGTTATAATATATCACTTACGCGGCAAGCCCGGCTCAGATGAAAGTTACGCCATTCGTGTCATGCGCCCACATGCTGGCCCGCGCGGCCTGCACCAGGGCGGCGGCATCGGGCCAGGCTTGCGGGCGCGCGCTGGCCTCGGGGCTGGCCAGGATGGCGGCAGCGATGACCAGCGGGTCCACGCCAGCGTTCAGATGCGCAGTCCAGAACGCGAAACCCTCGGCATCCGGGTCGCGGCCCAGCGTGAGTTCGTAAAGCCGCGCGGTGAGCAGCGCCTCCTGGTCGGGCAGCCAGAGGCCGGCGGCGAAGGCGGCGGCGCTGTCATGCTGCGCCGCGCGGGCGGCCAGCGCTTCGGCGGAGAGGCCGCGCGGCGCCGCCTGGTATTCCGTGCTGGCCATGAAGCGGCCGGCGATGCGCGCCAGATCGGGTGCGGCCTGCCAATCCTGCCACCAGAAGGCCAGCCCGCCGGGGTCGGGCGCGCGGCCCAGCGCCTCGGCATAGAGGCCGACCAACTCCGCCAGACCCGGCGAGGCGGCCAGGTGCAGGGTGCCGTCGAGCAGTTCAATCGCCTCGATGCCCGAGAATCGGTCGCGGCCATCGGCGGTCTCCAGCGCCCCGGCGGGGTCCAGGCGCAGCCCGGCGCGGTGGCTGTGCAGCACCAGCACATCCCGCCCTGCCCCGCCGGCGATCACATCATCGCCAAGCCCCGGCACCAGGCGGTCATCCCCGGCATGGCCATTGAGCACGTCACTGCCCACGCCGCCGAACAGCGCGTCGCGATGGGCGGTGCCGTTCAGCACATCGCCACGGGTGGTGCCCTGGCCACGCACCGCGCCCAGCGCCGCGTCCCATGACCAGGTCAGGCCCAGCGCCGCCTCGGCCTGCGGCGTGCCGTAGAGCGCGACGATGGCCGCACTGTCCCAGGGCTGCAGGCTATTGGACGGCTGCGCGCGGCCAAGGGTGGAGACCATGATGGTATGGGCCATGGCCTCCGCGGTGTCGGCCATTGGGTGGGACAAGCCCAGCGCATGCCCGATCTCATGCAACAGCACCTGATGGGAGATGCGCACCGGATGCGGCGCCAACGGGTCAGTGCGGAACAGGTCGACATTCAGCGCGACATCGCCATCCGGCGGCAGGCCGGCCTGGCCCAGCACCGTGACGCCGGCCATGGCTTCGAAGCGGAACCGCAGGTCGATGCCGGCGCCGCCGGCTTGGTCGGGCACCTGCACGAAGGCCAGGCCCGAGGCCGCGTCCCAAGCGGCCAAGGCCTGCCGGGTTGCGGCCTGCTGGGCCGGGTTGAAGGCCGCCCAGGCGGCCGGGCCGTCCTGCGCGAAGCTGTAGGTGACGACCTGGGGCGCGCCGGATATGTCATTCCAGGCGGTCCAGCGGGACAATAATTGCGTGCGATGGTCTGCAACCATAAATAGTGGGTTAACGGCCAATCACACGCAATGTCAACTTATTTTTGAGACATTGTTAAGTTTTCGGATACAGAACGATCACTCGGGCTGGAAATTCGCCAGCCGCAGCAACTGCTCCGAACGGGTGAAATCGGCCTGGATGAAGCGCCCGAAATCGGCGCCCACCTCGGCCAGGGGCTCGGCGCCCATGCCGGTGACGCGCGGCGTCACATCGGCTTCGAACATGCCGGTGCGCAGGGTCTCACCGATGCGGGCGATGATCTCGGTGGGGAAGTTGCGCGGGCCCCAGAAGCCCCACCAGGACTGGATGTCCAGGCTGGGCTGCCCCTGTTCGGCCGCGGTCGGCACATCCGGCGCGGCGGCGTTGCGGCGCGGGCTGGTCACGCACATGCCGCGCAGCGTGCCGGCGCGCACCGGCGGGATGGTGGCCAGCACCGGGTCCATCATCATGGCGGTGTTGTTGGCGATCACGTCGGTCAGCGCGGGCGCGGTGCCGCGATAGGAGACCATGGGGATGTCGGCGCCGATGATCCGCAGCAATTCAATGCTGGCGATGTGCCCGGCCGCGCCCAGGCTGGATGTGCCCATGTTCCAGGCGCGCGGATTGGCGCGCACGGCGGCGATCAGCTCCTGCAGGTTGTTGGGGCCGCGTTGGGGGTTCATCACCAGCAGCAGCGGGCCCTGGCCCACGCGGATGATCGGCGTCAGGTCGGTCAGCGGGTCATAGCCGGGGCTGCGCATGACCAGCCGCGCCATCGCCTGGATGGAGGCGCTGAACAGCAGCGTATAACCATCGGCCGGGGATTGCGCGACCAACTGGCCGCCTACAGCGCCATTGGCGCCGGCGCGGTTTTCCACCACGAAAGTCTGGCCCAGCTTTTCCTGCAGCTTGCCGGCCGCCACGCGGGCCATGCCGTCGGTGCTGCCGCCGGGGGTGAAGGGCACGATCACGCGCACGGGGCGGTTCGGCCAGGCGCCCTGGGCCAGGCCAGGGGTGGCGAGTGTGGCGGCAAGGGGAGCGGCACTGGCGCCCAGCAGCAGCGAACGACGATTCATTGAAGCCTCCTGTTTGCGCAATTCAGCCGCATAACCGTGTTGCATGGCAATATGGCAATTATGAATCCCGTGGATTTGGCGCTGTGCCTGGCGATCGATGTCTCTGACAGCGTCGATTTCGACGAATTCGCCCTGATGATCGGCGGCTTGGCCGAGGCATTCCGGCAGCCCGACATCCAGGCGGCCGCGACCGCGGGGCCGCTGGGTGCCATCGCCGTGTCCGCGCTGTTCTGGGCCGAGCAGGCGGAGGTGGCGCTGCCCTGGATGATGCTGGACGGCCACGTTGCCGCGCATGCCATCGCGGACGCGCTGGATGCGGCGCCGCGCATCCCCGCCGGGGGTGCGACGGCGCTGGGCGAGGGCATGGTGGCGGGGCTGGCGATGCTGGGGCGCTACCCGGCGCGGGCGGAACGGCTGGTGCTGGATGTCTCGGGCGATGGCGCGGCCAATCGTGGGCGAACGCCCGGGCCGGTGCGCGATGTGGGCGTGGCGGCGGGGGTGACGATCAATGCACTCGCTGTGCTGAACGAGGAGCCGGATGTGCTGGAGCATTACCGCGCCCAGGTTGTCGGCGGGCCGGGGCATTTCGCGATGGCATGCGCCGATTACGCGGATTTCGCGCAGGCGATACGGGTGAAGTTGCTGCGTGAGATCAGGGGCGCTTTGACGGCGTGACAATCTGCGGTGGTGTTTTCCACTGATCTGGGGCATAGGGGCGCGTCCGGCAGGCCAGGGGGCTTGCATGGGCATGGGCGCGCCCGGTTTCGGCGCCTCCGCAAGCACCGGAGTTTTCCGGCCCGGCATGGCGTATCCGGCCATGTGGGCGGCCTCAACCCCAAGCGTCGGCAGCACTGCCGTTCGCCGGGCCCATCCGCACCGCATGCCCCGATATGCCCGTGCCGCTTGCGCGGGTCTGCTGGCAACGTGCGCGCCTGCTGGGTCTGATCGTGCCACGCTGAGACAGCGTGGCACGTGAATCAGCCCCTCAGATACGACAGCGGGGGAACCCGCATGAAGGACGACGCATGTTCGACAAATACTTCCGCAAGGACATTTCCTGGGGCGGCCAACTGCTGACGCTGGAAACCGGCAAGATCGCCCGCCAGGCCGATGGCGCCGTGATGGCGCGCCTGGGTGACACCATCGTGCTCTGCACCGCCGTGGGCGCGCGCAGCGTGAAGCCGGGCCAGGACTTCTTCCCGCTGACCGTGAACTACCAGGAAAAGGCCTTCGCGGCCGGCAAGATCCCGGGTGGCTTCTTCAAGCGTGAAGGCCGCCCGTCGGAGAACGAGACGCTGGTCTCGCGCCTGATCGACCGCCCCGTGCGCCCCCTCTTCCCGGAAGGCTTCCGCAACGAGGTGCAGGTCGTGGCCACCGTGCTGAGCCATGACCTGGAGAACGACCCCGATATCGTCGCGATGATCGGCTGCTCGGCAGCGCTGACGCTCTCGGGCATTCCCTTCATGGGCCCGATCGGCGGCGCGCGCGTGGCCTATATCGACGGCGCCTATGTGCTGAACCCCACGGCGGCGCAGCGCAAGCTGTCCAAGCTGGACCTGGTGGTGGCCGGCACCATGGACGGCGTGCTGATGGTGGAGTCCGAGGCCTCGGAACTCACCGAGGAAGTGATGCTGGGCGCGGTGAAGTTCGGCCATGCCGGCTTCCAGCCGGTGATCCAGGGCATCATCGAACTGGCCGAGCACGCGGCCAAGGAACCCTGGGATGTCCAGCTGGAAGACCCCAAGCTGGTGGCGCTGAAGGCGCGCATCACCGAGCTCGGCCGCGCCGGCATGGCACAGGCCTATACGGTCACCGAGAAGCTCGCGCGCCAGAAGGCCGTGGGTGAAGCGAAGAAGGCCGTGATCGCGGCTCTCGAAGCCGAAGGTGCCGATGTGGGCGCCGCCAAGGGCCTGCTGAAGGAGCTGGAGGCGGATGTGGTCCGCAACAACATCCTCGACACCGGCCTGCGCATCGATGGCCGCGACACCAAGACGGTGCGCGCCATTGTCGCCGAAGTGGGCGTGCTGCCGCGCGCGCATGGCTCGGCGCTGTTCACCCGTGGTGAGACGCAGGCGCTGTGCGTGGCCACGCTGGGCACCGGCCAGGATGAACAGGTCGTGGACGCCCTCGCCGGTGAATACCGCGAGGACTTCATGCTGCACTACAACTTCCCTCCCTACTCGGTGAACGAGACGGGCCGCATGGGCTCGCCCGGCCGGCGTGAGATCGGCCACGGCAAGCTCGCCTGGCGCGCGATCCATCCGGTCCTGCCGGAGAAGGACAAGTTCCCGTACACGATGCGCGTGGTGTCCGAGATCACGGAGTCC
>JAIXVH010000136.1 GCA_027483125.1 Acetobacteraceae bacterium
AGCCGCCCGATACGCCCCATGCCATTGATGCCGACGCGCATCAGCCCATCACCTTCGGGTCGGCCAGTTCCTCCACCCGGCGTTGCAGGGCCATGCGGTCCAGCGTGGTGACCGGCAGGCTGATGAAGATCTCCAGCCGCCGGCGCAGCGAGGCATAGAGCTCGTTCAGCAGCGCCGCGCGCTCGGCCTCGGTGCCGGTGAATTTCGAGGGATCGGGCAGCGGCCAGGCGGCGGTGATGACGGTGTCGCCGAAATCGGGGCAGGTCTGCCCGTTGAGCGTGTCGCAGAGTGCAATGACGAAATCGACCTTCTGCGCGCCGGGGCCGGCGAAGGCGTGCCAGCTTTTCGAGTGCAGCTCCGAGGTGTCATGGCCGAGCGCGCGCAGCTTCTCCAGCACCGCCGGCAGCGGCCCTTCGGGCGAGGGGTCGGAGCCGGCCGAATGGCCCTCGAAATGGGGACGCCCGATGCGGTCCAGGATGGCCTCGGCCATGATGGAACGCGCCGAATTGCGCGTGCACAGAAAGAGCACGTTGAAGGTCTTCATGCCTGTTTCCTCCGGGATCAGCCTTGAGATGTCGCCACAGAGCTCCGGCCGGCCCGCGCAGCAGGCATCGGCCACGAAGCCCAGCAGGGCGCGCAGCGGTGCGAGTTGCGCGGCATAGGCGAGGTAGCGCCCATGCCGCGTGGCCGCGACCAGCCCCACCTGTTCCAGCGCGCGCAGATGGAAGGAGAGCGAGGAGGGGGCCAGGTGCAGCCGGAAGGCGATCTCGCCGGCGTTCAGCCCCCCCGGCCCCGCGCCCAGCAGCAGCCGCAGCAAGGCGAGCCTGGTGGGCTGGCCCAGGGCGGCGAAGGCGGCGGCGGCGTCATCGGTTTCCATAGTTCAAGAATAGTCGAAACCACGCCGCTCGGGGATGACGTTTGGATTACGGTTCGCGCTTCGCGCCATCGAGCAGCCGCGCCCGCCGTTCGGCGGCGGCACGATCGCCCTGCTTCTCCGCCTTGCTGCGGCCATGCGCCACGCGGTTGGCCGCCGCCTGCGCCTCGCGCGCTGTCTTGTCCCGCGCCTTGCGGGCTTGGTTCAGGTTGACGATCCGTGCCATGCGGCCAGGATAGGTCCATTCAAGGGAAGGCTACCATGCCCGATATCGAGATCACCGCCGCCGACGGCCATGTGCTGGCTGCCTATATCACCGGGGCCGCCGATGCGCCGCGCGGGTTGGTGGTGGCGCAGGAAATATTCGGCGTGAACAGCCATATGCGCAATGTGGCCGACCGCTTCGCCGCCGCTGGCTACCGCGTGATCGTGCCCGCCCTGTTCGACCGGGTGGAGCGCGGGGTGGCACTGGGCTACCAGTCGCCGGATGTGGCGCGCGGGCGCGAATTGCGCGCGCCGATCGACGCGCACAAGACCCTGCTGGACGTGCTGGCCGCCGCCGCCGCGCTGCCGGCCGGCATGGCCCGCGGCATCGTGGGCTATTGCTGGGGCGGCACGGTGGCCTGGCATGGCGCGACTCGCAGCAAGGCCTTCGGTGCTGCCAGCGCCTGGTATGGCGGCGGCATCGCCGCGGCGCGTGACGAAGCACCGCACTGCCCGGTGCAGATGCATTTCGGTGAGACCGATGCCTCCATCCCGATGGCCGATGTAGAGGCGATCCGAAGCGCGCAGCCCGGCGTGGAACTGCATGTCTATGCCGGCGCCGGCCATGGCTTCGGCTGCGACGAAAGGGGCAGTTTCTCGCCTGGGGATGCCGCGCTGGCACAGCAACGCACGCTGGATTTCCTGGCACGCGCCCTGGCATGAGCGAGGAGCGGATCGCCGCGCTGGAAGCGCGGCTGGCGGCGATGGAGCGCCAATTGGCGCGCGGCGCGCCCACCTATCTGGGCGGTGGCGAGGCACTGACCCGCCTGCACAGCATGCAGCCCATCCTGGTCGATGCGCGGGACATGTCCGTCAGCGCCCATCTGCTGCTGAGCGGGCAGTGGGAGAACTGGGTCGAGAGCGCGATCATGCCGCTGCTGCAGCCCGGCATGAGCTTCTGCGATGTCGGCGCGCAGATGGGCTACTACACGCTGCTGGGTGCCGCGCGCATCGGCCATACCGGCCGGCTGCATGCCTTCGAGCCCAATCCGCGCGCGGCCTCGCTGCTGCGTCGCTCGATCGCGCTGAACGGGCTCGACCGCTTCGTGACCTTGCATGAGGCCGCGGCGGGCGCTGTACCCGGCACCGCCCGGTTGATCGTGGACCCGCACTTCCCAGGCGGCGCCACCATGGCCCGCCCGGCGCAGGGCACCGAGCAGTTCCATGATGTGCCGATGATCACGCTCGATTCGGTGATGGCCGATGTGCCGGAACTGCATGTGCTGAAGATCGACGCCGAGGGCGCCGAGGCGCTGGTCCTGGCCGGCGCGCAGGGTCTGATCGCGCGCTCACCCAAGCTTGCCATCATCCTGGAATTCTACACCAGCATGCCGTTGCCGCAGGGGCCGCTGGAATTCCTGCGCCAGATGCAGGCCGATGGCTTCGCGCTGGAGGTGGTGCACCCTTCGGGCGTCGTCGCCATGCCCAGCCCCGAGGCGATCCTGGCCTTCATCGGCGATGGGCTGAGCTATCTGCGCTTCCGGCGCTGATGCGCCGGTTCCGAACTTCGCTGCTTCAGCGCCCATGGGCAGCGATGAGGTTGCGCGCGACCTGATTCGCGGCGCGGTGCATGGCGCGGTCTGCGGGCGGCGGGCCTGCATCGCATCCGCAGCCGGCCCGCCGCATGGACCACCACTGGCCGCCATGCTTTAACGCGCTCACGTTGAGACGGAGGCAGCAGAACAATGCGCATGATCGGCCATGACAGCCTTGGCACCAAATCCACCCTGAATGTGGATGGCAAGAGCTACCATTATTTCTCCATCCCCAAGGCGGCGGCGCAGATCGGCGATGTGACGCGCCTGCCCTTCAGCCTGAAGGTGCTGCTGGAAAACATCCTGCGCTTCGAGGATGGGCGCAGCTATTCGGTGGCCGATGCCAAGGCCGTCGCCGAATGGGTCAAAGAAGGCCGCAGCACGAAGGAAGTGCCCTTCCGCCCCGCGCGCATCCTGCTGCAGGACTTCACGGGTGTGCCCGCGGTGGTGGACCTGGCCGCGATGCGCGATGCGCTGAACACGCTGGGCGGTGACGCCGGCCGCGTGAACCCGCTGGTGCCGGTCGATCTGGTGATCGACCATTCGGTGATGGTCGATGTCTCGGGCACTGCCGATTCACTGCAGAAGAACGTCGATATCGAGTTCGAGCGCAATGGCGAACGCTATGAGTTCCTGCGCTGGGGCCAGTCGGCCTTCTCCAATTTCCGTGTCGTGCCGCCGGGCACCGGCATCTGCCACCAGGTGAACCTGGAATACCTGGCCCAGGTCGTCTGGACGATGGACGACGCTGGCGACACCTACGCCTATCCCGACAGCTGCTACGGCACCGACAGCCACACCACCATGGTCAATGGCCTGGGCGTGCTGGGCTGGGGCGTGGGCGGTATCGAAGCGGAAGCGGCCATGCTGGGCCAGCCGATTGCCATGCTGATCCCCGATGTCATCGGCTTCAAGCTGGTGGGCCAGGTGCGCGAAGGTGTCACCGCGACCGACCTGGTGCTGACGGTCACGCAGATGCTGCGCAAGAAGGGCGTGGTGGGCAAGTTCGTCGAATTCTTCGGCTCGGGCCTGGATCATCTTTCGCTCGCGGACCGCGCGACCATCGGCAACATGGCGCCCGAATATGGCGCGACCTGCGGCCTGTTCCCGGTCGATGCCGTGACCATCGACTATCTGCGCCTGTCCGGCCGCGAGGAATCGCGCATCAAGCTGGTGGAAGAGTATTTCAAGGCGCAGGGCATGTGGCGCGATGCGACCACGCCGGACCCGATCTTCACCGATACGCTGGAGCTTGATCTCTCCACGGTCGAGCCCTCGCTGGCCGGGCCCAAGCGGCCGCAGGACCGCGTGGCGCTGTCCGGTGTCGCGGTGTCCTTCGACAAGGATCTCAAGGCCGGCGTGATGGGCGTGCCGGGCGACCGCGCCGAACTGCGCGTGCCGGTGGCGGGGGCCAATTATGACCTCGGCCATGGTGATGTGGTGATCGCGGCGATCACGTCCTGCACCAACACCTCCAACCCCTATGTGCTGGTGGCGGCGGGGCTGGTGGCGCGGAAAGCCCGCGCGAAGGGGTTGAAGCCGAAGCCCTGGGTGAAGACCTCGCTCGCGCCTGGCTCCCAGGTGGTGACCGACTACCTGAACGCCTCCGGCCTGACCGCCGATCTGGACGCCATGGGCTTCCAGACCGTGGGCTATGGCTGCACCACCTGCATCGGCAATTCCGGCCCGCTGGAAGACGCGATCGTGGATGCGGTCGAGAACAACAAGCTGGTGGTCTCGGCCGTGCTCTCGGGCAACCGGAATTTCGAAGGCCGCGTGCATGCCAATGTGCGCGCCAACTACCTGGCCAGCCCGCCGCTGGTGGTGGCCTATTCGCTGGCTGGCTCCACCCGCATCGACCTGTCCACGCAGCCGATCGGCACGGGCGCGGATGGCCAGCCGGTCTATCTGAAGGATATCTGGCCCAGCACGAAGGAAGTGCAGGACACGGTGCATGCCGTGCTGACCCGCAAGATGTTCATGTCCCGCTACGCCGATGTCTTCAAGGGCCCGGCGCAGTGGCAGGCCATCAAGGTCGAGGCCGACAGCAACACCTATCGCTGGAACAGCGGTTCCACCTATGTGCAGAACCCTCCCTACTTCGAGGGCATGACGATGGAGCCCGCACCCGTCGCTTCCATCAAGGGCGCGCGCGTGCTGGCGCTGCTGGCCGACAGCATCACCACCGACCACATCTCGCCCGCCGGCAATATCCGCAAGGCTTCGCCGGCCGGCGAATACCTGGTCGAGCACCAGGTTCGTCAGGCCGACTTCAACAGCTACGGCGCGCGCCGCGGCAATCATGAAGTCATGATGCGCGGCACCTTCGCCAATATCCGCATCAAGAACGAGATGCTGGACGGTGTCGAAGGCGGCATGTCCAAGCACTACCCCTCGGGCGATGTGGCGCCGATCTATGACGTGGCCGAGCGCTACAAGGCCGAGGGCGTGCCGCTGGTGGTCTTCGGCGGCAAGGAATACGGCACCGGTTCCTCGCGCGACTGGGCGGCGAAGGGCACCTTCCTGCTGGGCATCAAGGCGGTGGTGGCGGAGAGCTTCGAGCGCATCCACCGCTCCAACCTGGTGGGCATGGGCGTGCTGCCGCTGGTCTTCAAGGATGGCGAGAGCCGCAAGACCCTGAACCTGCGCGGCGATGAGACCGTGGAGATCCTGGGCGTGGAGAGCCTCTCCCCGCGCATGATGATGGACATGGTCATCACCCGCGCCGATGGCAGCGTCACCAAGACCCAGGTGATGTGCCGCGTCGATACCGCCGATGAGGTGGAGTACTACAAGAATGGCGGCATCCTGCATTACGTGCTGCGGGGGATGGCGAAGGCCGCCTGAGCACCCCGTAGCGGGTACGGGCGCCAGGCCCGTACCCGCGGGCCTGGTGTTTCAGGCCGCCTGGGCGATGCGCAGCAGCTTGGCTTCCAGCGCCGCGCTCTGCTCCTGCTTGAGGAACAGCAGGCTCGGGCCGCGCGTGCCATGGCGACAGACGCGCGCCGATAGTGGTCTTGAGCCTTCCACTTCCAACGTCACTTCCATCCCGATGGGCGGCATGAAGTCACCCGTCAGCCCCGCACCGCTGAGCGACAGGTCATACAGCCGCATCGGGTACCGTGCCTGCTCGACGACCAAGGTGCAGGGCATATCGCAGGCATGGCGCGTGGCGCCGCGTTTTTCGCGCAGGCGCTCCAGCCCATCCACGAAGCCGCCCACCTCCTCGCGCAGCGCCATGGCCTGTTCGCTGAGCTTGCCGGTCTGCTCGGCCGCATCGGCGGCGGCCCGCTGGCCGCGCTGCGCCGCGCCGGAGAGCGTCTGCATGCGTTGAGCGACCCCGGCGCCGGCATCGGCCACGGTGAGGATATCGGCCGACAGCGCGCGGATGGCGCGCGACTGTTCGGTCGAGGCGGTCATGATGCTGTCGGTCGCGCCACGGATGCTGGACACGCTCTCGGCGATGCGCGCAATGCTGTCGCGCGCGGCATCGCTGGTCACGCGCACCTCGGCGATGCGTTGGGCGACTTCCTCGGTGGCGCCGGCCGTGCTGGCCGCGAGCGCCTTCACCTCTCCGGCGACGACGGCGAAGCCCTTGCCGGCCTCGCCGGCTCGGGCAGCCTCGATGGTGGCGTTCAGCGCCAGCAGATTGGTCTGCGCGGCAATGCCGCGGATCGTCTCCAGCACCGCGCCGATGCTGTCGGCCACGGCCGAGAGCTCCTGCATGTGCCGGCGCGATTCCTCGGCCTCTTGGACGGCGCCGCCGACCCGCTGATTGGCCTTGGAGAGTTCGGCGGTCACCAGCTCCACCGCGGCCATGGCATCATGCGCAGCCGCGGCCGTCCGGCGCAGGCGCTCCGCGCCATCATCGGATTCGGTCGAGGCGCGAACCGCTTCCTCCCCGGTATCATGGACCAGCCTGGTCAGGCCGGCGGTGGCGTCGCGCACTTCGGCCACCGAGCGGCCAAGCCCGTCCAGAACGCCGCCGATCACCGCGCTGAAGGCGCGCGTGCGTTCTTCTGCCGCCTGGGTGCGGCTGTCCTGCTGGGCGCGCTCGGCCTCGCGCGCGGCCCTGGCGTTTCTGGCCGCGACAAGGTTCTGCCGCAGTGTATCCAGCGCGGCGGCGATGCGCGCGATCTCGGGCGTGGGGCGGCGAATGGCCGCGGCCTCGTCCAGTTCGCCACCGGCCATCCGTTCCGTGGCAAGGGCCAGGTCATTGGCGGGTGCCGCGACGCGGGCACGAACGAACCAGACCAGCGTGATCGAAAGCCCGATTGATATCAGCAATAGCAGCACGGCCAGCGCGATGTCCTGAGCCACATTGCCATGCCGGTCACGCCAATAGCCGATGCCCTCATTCCCGGCCTGTTGCGAGAGTTCGGTCGCGATCTCCAGCACGCGCGCGCTTTCGGCGAAGTAGGCGTCGAAGCTCATGATTCGCGCGTTGGGTGCGCTGGCCATGAGCTGCCGCCGCAGGTCCATGTAGCCATTCCATTGCTGGCGCAGCTGCTCGATCCCCTGGACCAGCCGCGGCGGCAGGCTCGGCGCCGATGCCACCGCCTCGAGCTCCATTAGTCGGCGGCCGGTCGCGCTGGTGAACGCTTCCATGCGGGCCAGGGCGGCCGGCGGGATCGGCTCGTTCAAGGCCATGGCGATGGCCAGGTAGGTCCGGTCCCGTCCGCCATATTCACGCACCGCCCAGGCCAGGTGCTGCACCTGCTCCGTCAGGCGGGTCGCGTTGGGCAGCTTGTCATCGGCTCGCCGCACATGGCCGCGCCGCGCCTCAATGGCAGAGATCAGCGCCGGAACCTCGCTCGCCCAACGTCCCACGAAGGTGCCGTCGCGCGCGGTCCGGGGCAGGGCGAGCAGCGCATCGGCCTGCCGGCGCATCGCGTCCAGCGCAGCAAGCCGCTGCTCGATATAGCCGGCGAGCGCATTTGCCTCCGGCGTGTCCAGCCGTCGCAGATTGGCGAGGCCGTCGCGAAAGCCCTCCGCGGCCAGCCGGCGCTGGCCTTCGATCATGCGCCGATGCTGCTCGCTCAGCGGCGTGGGCAGGGAGAGCGTGACCTGCACCAGCGAACGTTCAAGCGACAATTCGATCAATGCTGTACCAAGCCTGGCGGCGCTGGAGGTGATCTCGGCCTGCCGGGCGGCGTCCCGGCTGGCTCCCACGCGTTCCAGCAGGAACATCAAAGCCAGGGCCACGGCAATGGCGGTCAGGGCGCTGGCCAGGACTGAACAGATTCGTGCGATCGACATGCGTAAAATATGAGACTGCGAAGGTGAATCAGCGCTTGAGCCCTTCACAACGGACGTTCTCCGGGCCAGTTTTCACCGCATCGGGAGGAACCACCATGCAACGCCGCGCCCTGCTCGCAGCCAGCCTCGCCACGCCCGCCATCGCCATTCCGGCGCAGGCCCAGGCCTGGCGCCCCGAGCGCCCGATCCGCGCCATCGTGCCCTTCGCGCCGGGCGGCACCACCGATGTGGTCGCCCGCCTGCTGGCCGAACCCACCGGCGCCATCCTGGGCCAGCCGATCGTGATCGAGAACCGCCCCGGGGGTGCCGCCGGCCTGGTCGGCACCGATGCGGTCGCCAAATCCGCGCCCGATGGCCACACCATCCTGATCAACAGCAACGCGCACGCCATTGCCCCGGCCCTGGTCGCGCGCATGCCCTATCACGCGGCGGATGATTTCGCGGGCCTGGCCATGCTGGGCCGCGTGCCGCAGGTGCTGTGCGTGAACCCGCGCACGCCGGCCAGCACCATGGCCGAGCTGATCGCGCTGCTGCGGCGCGAGCCGGGGCGGCACCATTTCGCCTCCGCCGGCATCGGCAGCGCCGTTCACATGGGTGGTGAGGTGTTCCGCGCGACCGCGGGCGTGGATGTGGCACCCGTGCATTACCGCGGCGGCGGCCCGGCTATTCTGGCTGTCACCGCCGGCGCGGAGATCTACACCGTGGACCCGGTTGCCTCGGCACT
>JAIXVH010000396.1 GCA_027483125.1 Acetobacteraceae bacterium
GCGGGTGCGCACGGGCGGGCAGCAGTGGCAGCAGGCGAGGGGTTGGTGAGGTGCCGCCGGGGTCGCGTGATGGCGGAAGTGGAGCGGCCGCTGCTGCGGCTGGCGCTGTCGGCCACGCGCGGCAACCAGATAAAGGCCGCCGCGATGCTGGGCCTCAACCGCAACACGCTGCGCAAGAAGCTGCGGGAGCTTGAACTGCCCGTTGTCCGCGGGATCAGCTGATGCCGCGCGGCATCAGCCATTTGTCCGGCCCGATTCACGCCGCCGCGAAACGGCAGCGGCGATCGGACCTTTGACCATGGCCGCCGCGACGCAGCCCGAGGCTCGCGGCTTCGCCCGTCGCATCACGGATATCCTGCTGGGCAAGGGCGTCACGCTCGGGCTCGCGGTGGGTGCGCTGGTCATGGCGGTGGCCACCTTCACCGTGCTGTCCGATGGCAACCCCTTCGGGCCGTCGCGGCCGGGCATCGTGGTGGGCCTCGTGCTCGCCAACACCGCCTTCCTGCTGTTGCTGGTGGCGGCCCTGGCCGGCCGCCTGGTGCGCGTCTGGGCCGAGCGGCGGCGCGGCTATGCCGGCTCGCGGCTGCATACGCGACTGGTGATCCTGTTCTCGGTCGTCGCCATCGTGCCCTCCATGCTGGTGGCGGGCTTCGCGGCCTTCTTCTTCAATGTCGGCATCTCCGCCTGGTTCAGTGATCGCGTGCGCACCGCACTGAATGAGAGCCTCGCGGCCTCCCGCGCCTATCTCGCCGAACACCAGCAGAATATCCGCGCCGATGCGCTGGCCATGGCGAATGACCTGAACCGCGCGGTGGTGCTGCTGCCTGAACAGGCGCTGACCTTCGCACGGGTGCTGGCGACGCAGGCCGGCGTGCGCGGCCTGACCGAGGCGGTGGTCTTCGAGCCTGTCCTGGGCCGGGTCATCGCGCATGCGGGCGTCACCTCCTCCTTCATGCTCGATCCGCCGCCGCCGAGTGCGGTCGAGACCGCGCGCGCCGGCGAAGTGGCGGTGCTGACCGGCGACGAGAATGACCGCGCCCGCGCCGTCATCGCGCTGACACCCGCCACCGGCCTGCTGCTGATGATCGGCCGCCATGTGGACCCGCAGGTGATCGAGCACATGCAGCGCACCGAAGCCGCGGTCGAAGCCTATGACAATCTGGACCGCAACCGCGACGGGCTGCAGATCACCTTCGTGATGATCTTCGCCATCGCGGCCTTGCTGGTGCTGCTGGCCGCGATCCTGGTGGGGCTGGTGCTGGCCAACCAGTTGGCGCGCCCGATCGGCCGGCTCATTTTGGCGGCCGAGCGGGTGCGCGCGGGTGACCTTTCGGTGCGCGTCGAGGAAGGGCAGGGCGATGACGAGGTCGCGACCCTCAGCCGCGCCTTCAACCGCATGACCAACCAGGTGGCCGCGCAGCGCAACGAGTTGATGGAGGCCTATCGCCAGATCGATGAACGGCGCCGCTTCACCGAGGGCGTGCTCGGCGGCGTATCGGCCGGCGTCATCGGCCTTGACGCCTATGGCGCCATCGAGCTTGCCAACCGGCGCGCCAGTGAATTGCTGGGCCGCGACCTGGAAGCCGCGCTGGGCCAGCCGCTGCTCGACGCGCTGCCTGAATTCGAACCCCTGGCCGATGCCGCCGATGCCGGCCGCGGCACCGCCACGGTCGAACTGCGCATCGGCCCGCCCGATGCGCGCCGCACGCTGCTGACGCGCATCGCCCCCGAGGCGCTCGAGGATGGCCAGGCCTTCGGCTATGTCGTGACCTTCGACGACATCACCGCGCTGCTGACCGCGCAGCGCCAGGCCGCCTGGGCCGATGTGGCGCGCCGCATCGCGCATGAGATCAAGAACCCGCTCACACCCATTCAGCTCTCCGCCGAACGGTTGAAGCGCCGCTACCTCAAGCAGATCACCGAGGACCCAGAGACCTTCCAGCAATGCACCGACACCATCGTCCGCCAGGTGGGTGATATCGGCCGCATGGTCGATGAATTCTCGGCCTTCGCGCGCATGCCCCAGCCGGTGATCCGGCCAGAGCAGCTCACGCGCATCGTGCAGGATGCGCTGGTGCTGCAACGCGAGGCGCATCAGCATATCCAGTACAGCAGCGCGCTGCCCACCGATCCGCCGGTCGCACCTTGCGACCGCCGGCTGATGGGCCAGGCGCTGACCAATCTTCTGACCAATGCGGCCGACGCGATTGCCATGCGCATCGCCGAACAGCCCGATGCACCGGCGCGCGGCCATATCCGCGTGGCGGTCCAGCCTGATCCCGAAGGGGTGACGATCAGCGTCACCGATGACGGGATCGGCCTTCCTGCCGGCGATGAGCGCGAACGCCTGACCGAGCCCTATGTCACCCACAAGCAGAAGGGCACCGGCCTTGGTCTTGCCATCGTGCGCAAGATCATGGAGGACCATGGTGGACGGTTGTTGCTGTCCGATGCGCCGGATGGACGTGGCGCGCGGGCGTCGCTGTGGCTGCCCTGGCGCGGTGCGGGTGAACATGCCATGGAGCGCGCGAGGGCGGTGACGGAACCGGGGGAGCGTTGATGGGGGCCTGGGATGGCGCATGACATCCTGATCGTGGATGACGAGCCGGATATCCGGGCTCTCGTCCAGGGCATCCTGTCGGATGAAGGCTTCGATACGCGCCAGGCCGCCAATTCCGACCAGGCGCTGGCGGCGTTTCGCGCCCGCAGGCCATCGCTGGTCATCCTGGACATCTGGCTGCAGGGCAGCCGCATGGATGGCCTGGGCATTCTCAAGGCCATGCACCAGGAGGAACCGCAGGTTCCCTGCATCATGATGTCCGGCCACGGCACCATCGAGACCGCCGTTCAGGCGATCCAGATCGGCGCCTATGATTTCATCGAGAAGCCCTTCCAGTCCGACCGGCTGCTGATGGTCCTCGGCCGCGCGTTGGAAGCGGCGAAGCTGCGGCGTGAACTCTCCGAATTGCGGCTGCGCGCGGGGCCGGAGGCGGAGTATGTCGGCGTCTCGGCACAGGCGAGCCAGTTGCGCAGCGCGGTCGAGAAGGTGGCACCCACGGGTTCGCGCGTGCTGATCTCGGGCCCTGCCGGCGCGGGCAAGGAAGTGCTGGCGCGGATGATCCACACCCGCTCGCGCCGTGCCGATTCCGCCTTCGTCGCGCTGAACTGCGCGACGATGAATCCCGCGCGCATCGAGGAGGAACTCTTCGGCGTCGAGGCCAGCAGCGAAGGCCCGCGCCGCGCCGGCCTGCTGGAACGTGCGCATGGCGGCACATTGCTGCTGGACGAGGTGGCCGACATGCCGCCCGAGACCCAGGGCAAGATCGTGCGTGTGCTGCAGGACCAGGGCTTCCAGCGCATCGGCGGCTCGGCGCGCGTCGATGTGGATGTGCGCGTGCTGGCCACCACCAACCGCGATCTGCAGGCCGAGATCGGCGCCGGGCGCTTCCGCGAGGACCTGTTCTATCGTCTCTCCGTCGTGCCGTTGCGCGTGCCTGCGCTGCGCGACC
>JAIXVH010000413.1 GCA_027483125.1 Acetobacteraceae bacterium
ATCCATGCCGACCAGCAGCGGGCCGAAATCCTTGATGCCGAAGCGCCAGAGCGATTCAGGGTGCAGGTCATCCATGTCGACATCCTCGATCGCGGTGATCCAGGTGGTCTCCAGCGCCGCGGTGCCGCCGATGATGGCCAGGTAGACGCCGCCCAATTCGCGAAACGCGTCCGATGAACCCTCGCGCAGCCCACCCTTGCCGATGATGATGCGCACACCCTCGCGCTCCATCAGCGGCCGCGTGAAGCGCTCCATTCGGTCGGAGGTTGTGGTGCCGATGCAGACCGGTTCGTAGCCGGCCTGGTTGGTCCCTGCCGGTGGGACTTTCCGGACATTGGGCGCGGTATGGATCACCGCATGCCCGCGCAGGTCGAAGCGCGTGCGGCGCCCGCGGTCGAACATGTGGATCTGCGTCGCATCACGGATGCCGAACAGCGTGTCCTGCAGGGTGACGGTGTCGCCCACGCGCAGCGCGCGGATCGCGTCCTCGGTGCAGGGCATGGGCAGGTTGTGGTGTGCCATCAGAAGCCGATCCTCACGCCCTCGGTGGTGAAGGTCGCGCTCGCGCGGCGCGCTGAATGGCACTGAATATTCACCGCCACCGGGTTCATCGTGATATGCGTCGCCGCCACCTCCACATGCACGGCAAACGCGGTCGAATCACCGCCCAGCCCCTGCGGCCCGATGCCCAGCGAATTCACCGCCTCGGCCAATGCGACCTCCAGCGCCGCACCCTCCGCATCCTCGCAGCGCGAACCCAGCGGCCGCGTCGCCGCCATCTTCGCCAGGTGCATACAGAGGTCCGAAGTGCCGCCGATCCCAACCCCCAGAATGGTCGGCGGACAGACCTTCCCGCCCGCGCGGATCGCCGCATCCACCACGAAGCGCTTGATGCCCGCCACGCCATCGGCCGGGATCAGCATCTCCAGGAAGGACCCGTTCTCCGAGCCGCTGCCCTTCGGGATCATCTCCAGCCGCAGCTCGCGCTCATCATCGGTGAAGTCGATGTTGATCACCGGCACGCGGATGCCGCAGCTGCTCTGGTCGTTCTTGCGCGTGATCGGATGCACAACGGATGAGCGCAGCGGGTGCTCGCGCGTCGCGCGCTCCGTGCCGCGCGCGATGGCCTGCTTCAGCGCCCAGCCATCCACCTGCACATGCCGCCCCACCAGCACGTTGAAGATCGGGATGCCCGTGTCCTGGCAGAGCAGATTATCCATGCGTTCGGCCACGCCGATATTCTCGATCATGGTGGCCAGGATGGCGCGCGCGGTGCCATCCGTCTCGCTCGCATCCAGCCGCGCGAAGCCCTGCTTGATGTCGTCGGGCAGGATCTTCAGCGCGCGGATGTAGAGCAGCTTGGCCGCTTCCTCGATCGCTTCGGGTGCCACCACCAGCGGCTCCAGGCCGGGTTTCGTCATCAGTGTCATGGCGTGTCCTCACACGAGAAGTGATATGCCCGATAGCAGAAGCAGCGACAGCAAGGCGATGCGAAACCCCTGCGCCGGCAGCACCCGATAGGCGCGCAGGCCCAGCGCCGTGCCGACCACGATCGCCGGCGCGGCCAATAGCGCGAAGAGCAGCGCCTGCCAGGTGAAGAAGCCCGTGAAGAACAGCCCCACAGTGGTGATCGCCTGCATGAAGACGATGAAGGGCTGCATCAGCGCGCGCGCCGCATCCTTCGGCATGCCCTGGATGTCCACCCACATCGCAGGCAAGGCGCCGACGAAGCCACCAATGCCGCCCAATATGCCGCTGGCGAAGCCCACGCCCGCATCCTGCGCGCGACCGCCGGCCACCTGCGGCGGCGCCATGCGCAACGCGAAACGCGCCAGCATATAGGCCGAATAGACCACCAGCAGCACGCCCACACCGCCCACGATCGCCGCCGCCGGTCCCATCGCCAGCAGCGCGATGCCAAACGGCAGACCCAGCACCGCCGTGACCACGAACAGCCGCATGCGCGGCCAGTCGATATGCGGCCACATCGCCGGCAGGCTCATGCCCTGCGACAGCAGGCTGCCGAGGACCAGCACCGGCGCCGTCACGCTGGGCGGCACCACATGCAGCAGGATGCCGGCCGCCACCAGCACGAAGGCGAAGCCCGCCATGCCCGCGCAGAATCCCGCGACGAAGCAGCTCGCCGCGATCAGCGCCGCCTCAGCCCACATTGAGAGCGAAGACCAGGCCAATGAGCAGGGCGAAACCGGCCGAGGCCGCGACGAGATTCTTCTGCGCCGCGCGCCAGCCCAGGAACTCCAGCGCCATCACCCGCAGGCCACCGGCAAGGTGCGCCGCCAGCAGCACAACCAACGCCCATTCGGCGAACTTCACCAGCGGATTCGCGGTCCAGGCCAGGAAGGAATCCAGCGCCGCCGCGCCGCTGATGGCACGCGACAGGGCAAAGAAATGCAGCGGCAGGAACAGCGCCAACAGCACGCCAGAGACGCGATGCACGACAAAGCCCCAATAGGCCGGATGGTTGCGGCTCATGCGCTGTACAGCCCCCAGGCGGCGATGATGCCGAAGCAGGCCGTCGCCGCGCCCAGGCCAAGCCAGATCGCATCCGCGCCGCGCCAGCCGAGCCATTCCATCCCGATATTGCGCAGCCCGATCGCGCCATGCAGCCCGGCGCAGATGGCGAAGACCGCGTAGAAGGCGAACCAGGCTTCGTTGCCGCTGGTGCGCGCGATGATCTCGGCCGCGCTCAAGCCACCGCGGACGGCGATCATGATGGTCACCAGATGCACCACCACCGCCACCGCGAGCACCGCCGCGGTGATGCGCTGCACGATCCACAAATGCGTCCCGCGCGTCATCGGCCCAGCAGCCTGTCCCAGAAGATGCTGCGCTTCAGGCCGGCGATGGCCGAGGACGGGTCCAGCCCCTTCACGCAATGCTGCGTGCAGCTTTGCGTGGAATGGCAGGAATGGCAGCCGGCATCGCCCGCCACCGCATCCAACCGTTCGCGCTTCGCGCCATCGCGCACATCGTTCACCAGCGTCCAGGCCCGGTTCATCGCGGCAGGCCCCAGATAGTCCTGGTTCCACGCCACGATATCGCAGCTGGCATAGCAGACACCGCAGCCGATGCATTCGATGCCCGCGTCGGCCTGGCGGCGCTTGGCGCTGTCGGGCGGCACCACGGCGAAGTCGGGCACCTCTCCGTCCTTCGCATCCTTCGGGCGGAAGGTGCCGCCGGCGCGCGCCCATTTGTCGAAGAAGGGCGCCATGTCGGCCGCCAGATCCCGCAGCACCGGCAGATTGGCCAGCGGCGCCAGTTCCAGCCTTCCATCGGCTGCGACCTTGCTGACATGCGTGCGGCAGGTCCAGCGCGCGCGGCCATTCACCATCATGGCGCAGCTGCCGCACATGCCCACGCGGCAGGCGAAGCGATAGGCCAATGTGGGTTCCAGCTCGCGCTGGATATGCGTGA
>JAIXVH010000037.1 GCA_027483125.1 Acetobacteraceae bacterium
AGCAGCGGGACGACGATGAAGGCGATCTCGAAGAAATCGAGGAAGAACGCCAGGAAGAAGATGAAGATGTTGACGAAGATCAGGAAGCCGGTGGCGCCGCCGGGGATGTAGCTGAGCAGGTGCTCGATCCAGATGCCGCCATCGACGCCCTGGAAGACCAGGCTGAACACGGTCGCGCCGATCAGGATGTAGATCACCATCGCGGTGATGCGCATGGTGCTGCCCATCGCCTGGCGCACCAGCGTCCATTGCAGGCGGCGGTTCACCGCCGCCAGCACCACCGCGCCGACGACGCCCATCGCGCCGGCTTCCGTCGGCGTGGCCAGCCCCATGAAGATCGTGCCGAGCACCATGAAGATCAGCACGACGGAGGGCACCATGCCCTTCAGCACGCGCCACCACAGCCGCCAGTCGCGCGGCGCCAGCGCCTCGTCCGGCAGCGGCGGCACCTTGTGCGGCTGGAAGATGCTGACCAGCCAGATGAACAGGATGAACAGCCCGACCTGCAGGAAGGACGGGCCGATGGCGCCGGCATACATGTCGCCGACGCTCTGGCCGAGCTGGTCGCCGAGCACGATCAGCACCAGGCTGGGCGGGATCACCTGCGTGATGGTGCCGGACGCCGCGATCACGCCGGTGGCGATGCGCATGTCGTAGCCGTAGCGCATCATGATCGGCAGGCTGATCATGCCCATCGCGATGACGGAAGCCGCGACGGTGCCGGTGATGGCGCCGAGGATCGCGCCCACGATGATCACCGCATAGGCCAGCCCGCCCGGCACCTTGCCGAAGAGCTGCCCGGTGCCTTCCAGCAGATCCTCCGCCAGGCCGCAGCGTTCCAGGATGGCGCCCATCAGGGTGAAGAAGGGGATCGCCAGCAGCAGGTCATTGGACAGGATCCCGAACACCCGCAGCGGCAGGTTGCCCAGGAAGGCGGAGCCGAAAAACCCGAGCTCGATCGACAGGAAGCCGAAGAACAGGCCCACGGCGCAGAGGCTGAACGCGGCGGGAAAGCCCAACAGCAGGAACAGCACCAGCCCGCCGAACATCAAGGGCGGCATGATGTCGAGTGAGAGCATCAGTGCAACTCCTCAGCATCCGGCCGCAAGGCGGCCGGCGCCGCCCATAAGCCAGCAGGGCCAGGTGCGCCTGGTGCGCGGCGTAAGCCCAGCGCGCGGAGCGCGCGCCCGGCGCCTGAGGGCGCAAAACACTTCATTGCTCAGGCTTCCGATATTCAAGGAACGCATTGCCCGCGACCTCATGCCCGCGCAGCACGGCGATGCGCTTGATCAGCTCCGACAAACCCTGCGCCACCATCAGCGCAAAGCCCAAGGGCAGCAGCAGCTTGGCCGGCCAGCGCAGCAGCCCGCCCGGCGCGCCCGAGGCCTCGTTGCGCATCCAGCTGTCCAGGAAGAAGGGCCAGGTCATCCACAGCAGCAGCGCCATCGCCGGCAGCACGAAGAGGCTGAAGCCCAGAATGTCGATCCACAGCCGCGTGCGGTGCCCGACCCAGCCATAGATGATGTCCACCCGCACATGCTCATTGCGCAGCAGGGTGTAGCTCGCGCCCAGCATCACCACGGCCGCGAACAGATACCACTGCGCCTCCAGCCAGGCGTTGGAGGACATGGAAAACCCGTAGCGGATAAAGGCGTTCCCGGCCGAAATGATGCAGGCGGCCAGCACCGCATATTCCGCGATGCGACCGAACCGTGTGGACACCCAGTCCACCCCGCGGCTGAAACCCAGGAGCGCTCCCATCCCGCCTCCCTTCCACATTCCGGGGGCGCGCGAAAGGGGGCACGACAAACCCGCGCGACTGCCCCATCCTTATGCGGGGGACCCCGATTCGTGCTGACGGCGCTGACACTGCTGCTCTGTGTGGTGGCGCTGCTTGCGGTGCCGGCCTGGATGCGCGCCTTTGCCTGGCTGCGCGCGGGTGCCGCACTCGCCATGGCCGGCTGCGCGGTCCTGGGCCTGCTGGCCCTGCACAGCCCCGCCCCGGCGCAGCCCCTGCCGATCGGCCCGCCCTGGGGGGCGATGCTGGTGGGCCTCGATGCGATATCCGGCTTCTTCCTGCTGGCGCTGGGGCTGGCCGGTGCGGCCACCGCACTGACCATCCGCCCGGCCGCGCGGGCCGAATTGCTGGCCGTGCCGCCCTTCCTGCTGGGCCTGGTGCTGACCGCCGTGGCGGCCGATGGCTTCACGCTGATCCTGGGCATCGAACTCGCCTGGCTCGCCGCCTGGGCCGGGCTGCATGACCGGCGGGCCGCGCGGCTGCTGCTGGTGGTGGGGCTGGCGGGTGCGGCCTGCTGGATGGGCGCCTTGGGCCTGCTCTCGGCGGGTGCGGGCTCGCTTGGTTTCGCAGCCCTGCGCGCCGCCCCGCCCGAAGGCTGGATGGCCAGCGGCGTCATGGCGCTGGCCATGCTGGGCGCGATCGCCAAGCTCGGGCTGCTGCCGCTGCATCTGTGGTCGCTGCGCGCGGCGCAGGGGGCGGCCGCGCCGGTCGCGGCGCTGATCGCGGGCGCGCTGCCGCTGGCGGGCCTGCTTTGCGCGATGCGCCTGTTGCTGGAACTGGCCGGTCCCGTGCCGGGCTGGTGGGGCCTGCCGCTGCTGCTGCTGGGGGCGGGCACCGCGCTGCTGCAGGCGCTGCGCGCGCAGCTGGAAGCGCGTCTGCCCGCCATCATCGCCGCCACCGCGGTGGCGCAGATGGGGTTGATCGCGGTCGCACTGGGCTTGGGCCTGCTGTTCCGCGCCGCCGATATGGCCATGCCGGCGGCGCTGGCACTCACCGCCGCCCTGCTGCTGGCGCTGCATGCGGCGCTGGCCATCACGCTGCTGCTGCTGGGCGCGCAGGCGCTGGCGCTGGCCACCGGCACCGACCGGCCGGATGCCATGGGCGGCCTGCTGCAACGCATGCCAGCCCTTGGCGGCGCGATGCTGCTGGCGGGGCTGTCCATCGCCGGGTTGCCGCCTTTGCTGGGCTTCGCCGGGCTGTGGCTGCTGGTGCAGGCCATGCTCTCGGTCTCGCTGCTGGCCGATGCGCCGGCGCAATTCGTGGTGCTGGCGGCGATGGCCGGGGCGGGCATGGCCATGGCGCTGCTGGCGGGCGCGATGCTGCGCGCACTCGGGCTGGCGCTGTTCGGCCGGCCGCGCAGCCCGCGCGTGGCCGGCGCGGAGGAACCACCCGGCCCGGCGCGCGCGGCGCTGCTGGTCCCGGCGGGGTTGCTCGCGCTGCTGGGCCTGCTGCCGATGCTGGGCGTGGCGCTGGCGCGGCCGGTGCTATTGGCGCTGGGCTTGCAGGCCGCGCCGCCGGCCGGGCTGCTGGGCATGGGCGCGGGCGATGCCGGGGCCTGGTACCCGGCGCTGCCGCTGGCGATCGCACTCGGCGGGCTGGCCTGGCTGCTGGCCTGGGCCGCGGCGCGGCGCGCGCCGGCCGGGCTTTCGCAAGGGCCGGGCTGGGATGGCGGCATGATGGCGCCGCCCGCGCATATGGTGTTCGGCGATGCGGCGATGCAGCCCTCGGCGGCGGGGCTGGCGCAGCCGGTGGGGCGGCTGCTGGGCGGCCCATTGCTGGGCTGGCGCGAGCATATCTCGCCCACCCAGGCGCGCATCACCTGGCGCGACCCGTTCCGCCCGCTGGTGGCGCGGCTGGCGGCGCTGCGCCATGCCATGGCCGCCGGCGCCGACCGGCTGCGCGAGCCTTCGGCGCGGCAGGCCGTGGTGCTGGGCTTCGCGCTGCTGCTGGGACTGCTCGCCGCACTCGCCATGGTGGCGCAGCCATGATCGCGGCGCTGCTCGCCGGACTGGGCGCATTGCTGGCGCAGACACTGCATGTGGCGCTGGTGCTGGCGCTGGCGCCGCTGCTGACCGGGCTTGTCGCCTGGTTCGCCGCGCGGCTGTTGGGCGCGCGCGCGGCACCGCCCTGGCAGGGGTGGCGGCGCATCGCGGTGCTGCTGCGCAAGCGGCCCTTGCTGGTCGAGGGCGCCGGGCCGATCCCGCGCATCGCCCCCGCTCTGGCCTGTGCCGCGACCTTGCTGGCCGCTGCCCTGGTGCCGGGCTTCGCGCGCGGCATGGCGCTGGCCCCGCTGGCCGATCTGCTGCTGGTGCTGGCGCTTCTGGGCCTGGCGCTGGCCCTGCGCGTGCTGGTGGCGCTGGAGGCCGGCAGCATGGCCGGCGGCATCGCAGCGGGCCGCGCCTTCGCGCTGCTGCCCTTCGCGGCACCCGCCTTGATGCTGCTGGTGCTGGCACTCGGCATGGTGGGTGGCGGGTCGAACCTTGATGCCATGCTGGGCGCGCTGCGCGAGGCACCGCCCGCCTTGCCCATGCTGCTGGCGGTGGCGGCACTCGCGGTGCTGTCGCTGTGCGGCGCCGGGCAGCCACCTTTGCCGCAGGCGCTGCCCGATACCGTGCTCGAGGCCTCGGGCCGGCATCTGGCGCTGTGGCAATTGCAGTCCGCCTTGCAGAGCATGGTCTGGGTGATGCTGCTGGTCGCGATCGCCTGCCCTTGGGGCATGGCCGAGCGCGGCGCCGGCCCGCTGGCCTGGCTGCTGGGGCTGCTGCTGTGGTGCGGCAAGCTGGCGCTGGCCGCATGGGGCCTGGCGCTGGCGCAGCTGCTGGCACCGCGGCTTTCGGTGTTCCGCGCGCCCGAAATCCTGGGCGGCGCGATGCTGCTGGCCGCCCTGGCCGGCGCGCTGCTCTTCGTTGCCATGGGGTTGGCCTGAGATGGAGGGCTTCGGGCAATTCCTGGCCGGTGCGGCGCTGCTGCTGGCCTTCCTGCAACTCTCGCGCCGCAGCGTGCGGGCGATCATCCTGCTGGCGGCGGCGCAGGCGGGGCTGCTGGCGCTGGCCGCCGCCGCCGCGGGCGCCTGGTGGGTGGCGCTGCTGGTGCTGGCGGGCAAGGCAGTGCTGTTGCCGGCGGCCCTGTGGAAGGCCGCGCCGGATGACGCGACCGATGCCGGCATCGGCGTCATCGCCTCACTGCTGGCCGGTGGCGCGCTGCTGGCCTTGGCGATCGCGGTGGCGCTGCCCATCGCGCCGGGCGGGCTGGCGCTGAGCCGGCAGGAATTGGCGCTGGCACTCGCGGTGCTGCTGCTGGGGCTGTTGATGCTGGCCACGCGCCGCCACCCGCTGGCCCAGGCCGCCGGGCTGATGGGCGCCGAGAATGCCGTGCTGCTGGCCGCGATCGGCGCCGGCCTGCCCGGCCTGCTGGCAGTAGCGGCGGGCGGGCTGGTGGTGGTGGCCGCCGTCGCCGCCGGGCTGCTGGCGCTATGGCGCGCCGAGGAAGCGCCATGACCGCGCCACTCGCCCTGATCGGCCTGCCGCTGCTGGCGGCAGCACTGCTCCTGGCGCTGCCGGCGCTGGCGCGCGGCGTGCAGATCGCGGCGGCGGTGCTGATGCTGCTGGCGGCGATCGCGCATGCCACTGTGGCACCAGGCGCGATGCTGCCCTTCATCCTGCTGCTGCCGGTGCTGGCCTTGGCGCTGGCGCCCATCGCGCCGCAAGGCCGGCTGCGCGGCGCGCTGGCGCAGGCGGCATTGGCCGCCGCGATGCTGGCGCTGCTGGCCGAGCACGCGCTGCTGCTCTGGGCCGGGACCACGGCGGCCGCGCTTCTGCTGGCCGCGCTGCTGGTCCAAGGCACGCGCCAAGCCGCCTGGACCATGCTGGTGCTGGCCGGCACCGGCGCGCTGCTGGCGCTGTTCGGCCTGGTCGCGCTGCATGTGGCGATGCCCGAGGCCGGGCTGCGCCTGGATGCACTGGCCGCCGGCGCCGCGCAGGCCGATGCCGGCATGCTGCAACTGGCCATGCTCTTCGCGCTGCTCGGCTTCGCCACCTTCGCCGCGCTGCCGCCACTGCATGCCTGGGCGCCCGAGGCCGGCCGCGCGATGAGCCCGGCCGAGGCGCTGCTGCCGCTGGTGCTGCTGCCCATGCTGGGGCTGCTCGCGCTGCTGCGCCTGCCGGCAGCCGGCGGACTGTCGGGCATCGTGCTGCCAGCCTTGGGCGTGGCGGGGCTGTTGCTCGGCGCCTTCGCGCTGTGGCGCCGGCGGGATGCGCGCGAAATGCTGGCCTTCATCGCCGTGCTGCATGCCGGCATGGTGGCCATCGCGCTCGGCCTCGGCGGGCCTGCGGGGCGCATGGCGGCGCTGCTGCAATTGCTGGGGCACGCGCTGGCCATGACCGCGGCGCTGCTGGCGCTCGATGCCGCGCAGCGCCTGAAGGGCAGCACGCGCATCGCCGCCATTGGCGGGCTGGCGGCACTGCATCCGCCGCTGGGCTGGGGGTTGGCGCTGGCGCTGCTGGCCTTGGCCGGTCTGCCGCCCTTCCTGCCCTTCGCCGCGGAATTCCTGCTGCTGACCAGCGCGGCGCGGCAGGCGCCCTGGCTGCTGGCGCCGCTGCTGCTGGGCCTGGTGGTGGGCGCCACCGCCATCGCCCGCGCGGCGCAGACGCTGTGCCTGGGCGCGCCCACGCCGGATGTGCCCGATGCCGTGCGCCCCGGGCTTGCCACGCTGCTGCCGCTGCATGGCCTGCTGGCCTTGCTGCTGCTGGGCGGCATCGCGATGCCCGCGGCGCTGACCGCCTGGCTGCGCGCCGCCGCGGGATGGCCGGCATGATCGGCGCAGCACCCCTGTTCAGCCTCTGGGCGGAACCGCTGGCGGTGCACGCGCTGGTGCTGGACCCGGCACCGCGCATGATCAGCCTGCCCGCGCCCGAGCGCCGCTTCCCCACGCTGACCCGCACGCATCCCGGCGCGGTGATGTTCGAGCGGATGATCCATGACCTCTGGGGCCTGGAGGCGCTGGGCGCCGAGGATGGGCGCCCGCTGCTGGACCATGGCCGCTGGCCGGTGCTGAACCCGCTTTCGGGCCGGCCGGTGCGGCATGCGGCACCACCGCCGCAGCCCGAATTCCTGACCGCCTGGGGCGAGGGCGTGCGGCAATTCCCGATCGGGCCGGTGCCGCCGGACATCGAGGAACCGCTGCACTGGCGCCTACATCTGCTGGGCGAGGCGGTGCTGCGCGCCGAAGCCCAGCCGGGCTTCGCGCATAAGGGCACGCTCGGGCTGATGCTGGGCAAATCCGCACGCGCGGCGGCGCGCTTCCCGGCGCGGCTGGCGGGCGATGCGACCGTCGCGCACAGCCTGGCCTTCGCCCGCGCGGCCGAGGCCGCACTCGGCGTGACGGTGCCGCCGCGTGCGGCCGCCCTGCGCCGCGCGATGTTGGAGGCCGAGCGCGCGGCGGTGCTGCTGCTGGGCGTCTCGCGCCTGGCCGAGGCCGCCGGCGCGCCGCAGCTTTGCGCCCGCGCGGCACTGCTGCGCGAGGCGATGCTGCGCGCCTGTTTCGGCGCCTTCGGCCACCGGCTGATGATGGACCGCGTGCTGCCCGGCGGTGTGGCGCAGGATATCGCGCCCGAAGGCCTGCCGATGCTGCTGGGCGCGATGGCCGCGATCGGGCGCGACTGGCCCTGGCTGTTGCGCGCGGCCAAGGCGCTGGCCGCGCGGCTGGCAGGCATGGGCATTGCACGGCCGGAGCCGGGCGTGGTGGCCGGCGGCATTCCCGCCCGCGCGGCGGGGCTGGCCTGGGATGCGCGCGCGGATGACGAGCTGCCCCCGCGCGCCGCCGTGCTGGACAGCGCGGATGCGGCCGCGCGGCTATGGCTGATGCTGGCCGAATGCGATGACGCGCTGCGGCTGTTGCGGCTGGCGCTGGATGACGTGTCGCCCGGCATGGCGAGCGCCCAGGCATCCAGCGCGCTGTCGGCGCCTGTGCCGGGCGTGGCGGGGACGGGCTTCGCGCTGGTCGAGGCCGCACGTGGCCCGGTGCTGTGCTGGCTGCGGCTGGATGAGGCCGGGCTGATCGCGCAGGCCTGGCTGCATGACCCGTCCTGGGGGCATCTGCCGATGCTGGAAACCGCGTTGGCCGGTGCCGAGCTGCATGACGCGCCGGTGATCCGCGCCAGCATCCCCATCAGCGCCAGCGGGATGGATTTGTGATGCTTCACGTGAAACATTTCCTAGGCTGGGGGAGTTGGGGATGCGCCTGATCCGCAACGCCCTGCGCCCCCTGAGCAACCCAGCCCCTGAGCCGGATGCGCGCGATGTCGAGGAACTCGCCGCACGCCTCAACGCCGTGGCGCGTGCCCGCCTGGGCCGGGCCCTGGCCATCCGCCATGTCGGCGCCGGCGGCTGCAATGGCTGCGAACTGGAACTGCTCGCCACCCGCAACCTGGTCCTCGCACTGCAACGCTTCGGCCTGGGATTCGTGGACAACCCTAGGCAAGCCGACATCCTGCTGGTGACCGGCCCGTTGACGCGCAACATGGTCGAGGCCCTGGCCCGCACCCGCGCCCTGCTGCCCGAACCCTCCTTCATCATGGCGGTCGGCGATTGCGCAGTGGATGGCGGCGTCTTCAAGGGCAGCTACGCGGTGGAGGGCGGGGTGCAGCAGGCGCTCGCACCCGACCTCGCCGTGCCGGGCTGCCCGCCTTCGCCGACGCAGATCCTGTCTGGACTATTATCCTTGCTGGCGGTTCAGGAGTGACGCGAAACTGGGAACCTCGTCCGCCACCGGCGAGGCCACCAGAAGCGCCATTCCGTCATTGAAGAAACGGCACAGCGCATCGGCGTGCCAGCCATCGCCACGGCGCGTCTGCACCATGCCCCAGGGGTTGCGCGCCACACGCAGACTGCCGGCATTGTAGCCCACCGCGACCAGCGGCGGATCGAAGCCGGTGGGCTGGCGGCCGCCCAGCGCCTGGCGGCGGATATAGGCGGCACCGGCGGCCAGCGAGACCTCCGGCCGCAACAGCGCCGCACGGTCCAGGCGCGGATCGGCCAGGGCCTCGCGCGCGGTGGAGATCAGCGTCTGCATCAGGCCGGGCGAGACACGGTGCGGGGTTGTCTGGTCATCCAGATAACCAGGCTCCTCGCGCAGCGCATCGGCACGGCCGCCGCTTTCGGTGCAGGCGGTGGCGAGCAGGATTTCCACCGGCACATGCTGCGCCCGCGCGGCGGTGCACATCGCCGGCCCAAGCGCGGCCCAGGCGCGCGCGGCAGTGGCGCTGTGCGAGCGTGTCAGCGCGCCATCCACCTCCACCCCCGCGGGCGTCATGCGCCAGCGGCGCGTGCCATCGCCCAGCGGCGCGCCATGCGGCTCACACAAACGTGGCAGCAGCGGCAGAAGCAGCGCGCGCCAATCCACGGGCGTGGCCAGTTCCGGCGCGCGTTCGGCCAGGCGCGCCCAGGTGCGCGCGCCGACCATGCCATCGGCCAGCAGGCCCTGCGCGCGCTGGAAGGCCAGCACCGCATCGCGCGTCGCCGGGCCGAACACGCCATCAGGCTGCACCGCGCCATGGCCGGCGCGGCGCAGGGCCTGTTGCAAGGCACGCACATCCGGCCCGCGCAGCATGGGCAGGCGGAAGGACAAGAGACGATCCAGCGGTTGCATCAGCGTTCTCCCTGCACAATGGCGGCTTCCTGCGCGCGTGCGACAAATTCGGCCGCGCGGCCGCCCGGCACGGCGCGCGCGGCCGTCAGCGCCTCGGCGGCCAGGGCGGCACGCGGCGCAGGCGCTGAAAGATGGGCGAGGCAGGTCAGGGCCTGCGCCTGGTTGGCGGCGAAAGCCGGGCTGCGCGGGGCGGCGCGATAGCCCTCGGCGGCGCATTCCAGCAGCGTGCGCGCGGCCAGGCCCGGGCAGGCCGCGCGCGGCGCGCGCATCGCCATGGCAGCGGCCACACAAGCCTCGGCGCGGCGCGTGTGCAGGCGGGCGCAGGCGGGGTTGTCGGCCGGGCATGGCGAGACCACCGGCTCGGCGATGATCGTGGCCGGGGCCGCGCGGTTCCAGCGGTCCAGCTGCGCCAGCGGCGGGTCGACCACCGTGGCCACGGTCGCACAGGCGCCGAGCAGGCCGCACAGCGCCAGGTTGATGCGCGTCATGGCTGAATCTCCGTGATGATGGCGAGCGGGTCTTGATGGGTGTCACGCAAGCTGCCGATCAGCAGGCCGAGGGCTTCGAGGGCCGCCTGTTGCTCCGGCGTGCCGGCGCGCGGCGCCAGCAATTGCCGGGCGGCGGGCAATTCCACGCCCTCCGGGCGCAGGGCGGGTGCGGCCTGGGCCAGGCGCGTGGTGGCCTGGCGCAGCGCGTCCTCGGTGATGTCGTCCGCGGCCTCGCCTGTGAGCAGCGCGCGGCGGTATTCGGCGAGCCCCTCCGCGACTTGCGCGGGTGCGACAAATTGCGCGCCCCAGGCGGACCAGATGCGCGCCGCG
>JAIXVH010000383.1 GCA_027483125.1 Acetobacteraceae bacterium
CTGGCGCTGGCGATCACCGGCCTGCCCGACCGGCGCGACCCGCGCCTGGTCTTCGCCGCGGCTTCGGTGCTGGCGGCCTCCGCCAATGCCGCGCTGCTGCTGCTGCCGCCCGATGGCTGGGCGGCGATCATCTCGCGCTTCGTGGTAGGTGCGGCGCTGGCCGGCGCCTATCCGGTGGGCATGAAGATAGCGGTCGGCTGGTCGCTCGCGCGGCGCGGGCTGATCGTGGGTGCGCTGGTCGGCGCATTGACGCTGGGTTCGGCCGCACCGCACGGGCTGGCGGTGCTGGGTGGCGCGGATGCGCAGCTGGTCGTGCTCGGCACCTCGACTGCCGCGCTGCTGGGCGCCTTTCTGGTGGCGGGCTGCGCGCTCGGGCCGCATCACGCGCGTGCCTTGGCCTTCCGCCCGCGCGCGGCACTTCTGGCCTGGCGCGTGCCGGGCATCCGCTGGGCCTATCTCGGCTATTTCGGCCATATGTGGGAGCTCTACGCCTTCTGGGCCTGGGTTGCGGTGATGGCGGGCGCGTGCGGCGCGCCGGGCTCTATGGTCGCGGTGCTGGCCATCGGGCTGGGCGGCCTGGCCTGCCTGCCGGCCGGTTGGGCCGCCGATGCCTGGGGCCGCGCGCGCATCGCCGAGGCCGCGATGTGGGCCTCAGCCGGGGCCGGGATTGCCGCCGCCCTGCTGTTCGGCGGCGCGCCCTGGCTCTTCGCGCTGGCGCTGATCCTGTGGGGCATCGTCATCATCCCCGACAGCGCGCAATTCTCCGCCCTGGTGGCCGATGCCGCGCCGGCCGAATACGCCGGCAGCCTGATGGCATTGCAGACCGCGCTCGGCTTCGCGCTGAGTGCGCTGACGGTGCAATGGCTGCCTGCGGCGGCATCCTGGTGGGGCTGGCCCGCGGCCATGGCGTTGCTGGCCCTGGGGCCGGTCTGCGGCGCCTTGGCGATGCGCCGGCTGGTCCGCGAAGCCGGCCGGGTGGGGGCATAGCCTCTCGCGCATGGCCAAAGCCCATCGCCCGGCCGCTCATAACCCGGCTTGAAGGTGGCCGGTGGGCAAGCCCATGCTGCGCACAACCACAACGGAGGAAACCCATGCTGCCGCGCCGTTCATTGCCCGTCCTGGCACTGCCCTTCCTGGCGCTGCCGGCCGCAGCGCAAACCTGGCCCGACCGCCCCATCCGCATCATCGTGCCCTTCGCTGCCGGTGGTTCGGGCGACATCACCGCCCGCCTGGTCGGCGCGCATATCGAGGCCGCGACCCACCAGCCCGTCATCATCGACAACCGCGCCGGCGCCAATGGCATCATCGGCACCATGGCGGTGAAGCAGGCCGCGCCTGACGGCCACACGCTGCTGCTGGCCACCACCACGACGCATTCGGCCAACCCCTCGCTGGTGCGCAACCTGCCTTACGATCCGGCGCGCGACTTCATCGTGGTCGGCACCTTCGGCAATGGCGGCAGCTATTTCGTGGTGCGCCCCGATGGCCCGCATCGCGACATGGCAGGCCTGATCGCGGCTGCCAGGGCGCGGCCGGGCGCGCTGTTCTTCGGCCATTTCAACGCCTCCTCCCGCCTGCCATCGGAACTGCTGAACGTGATGGCGGGTGTGCGGATCACCGGTGTGCCCTACCGAGCGATCGGCACCGCGTTTACCGACCTGCTGGCCGGGCGGATCGATGTCATCGCGGTCGATGCCGCGGCCGCCGAGGCCTATCTGCGCAACGGCCAGGTGCGCGCGATCGCGCTGACCCGCGCGCGCCGCATCGAGCGCTTTCCTGACCTGCCGGTGATGGCGGAATTCTTCCCCGATTTCGTGACCTCGGGCTTCCTGGGCCTCGCCGCGCCGTCCGCGATTCCGCGCGCCGTGGCCGAACGGCTGAACATGCTGGTCAACGAAGCCATCACCCGCGACCCGATGCGCGCGCGCCTCTTGGAATTCGGCTTCTCGCCCGAAGCCCTGGACCTGGACGCCACCGCCACGCTGATCCGTACCGAACGCGAACGCTGGGCGCGCTTCGTCGCCATGGCCGGGATCGAGCCCGAATGATCCCCCGCCGCCTCCTGCCCTTCCTGGCCACGCCCGCGCTCGCGCAATCCTTCCCCGACCGGCCCATCCGGATGATCGTGCCCTACAGCGCCGGCGGCACCACCGACACCCAGATGCGCGCCTTCGCCGAGGCCGCGAGCCGCCATCTCGGCCAGCCCGTCATCATCGAGAACCGGCCCGGCGGCGGCGGCATCATGGGCGCGCAGCTGCTGGCCGGCGTGGCGCGCGCCGATGGCTACACGCTGGCGCAGATGCCCGTCTCGGTCTTCCGCCACCCGCACATGATGGCGCGCCCGGCCTTCGACCCGATGGTGGATTTCACCTGGGTCATGCAGGTCACCGGCTACCTGTTTGGCCTGGTGGTGCGCGCCGACGCGCCGTGGCGGACTCTGGCCGAATTCGTGGCCGCATCGCGCACCGCGCCCCTGGCCTATGCCACCACCGGCGTTGGTTCCTCCATGCACATCACCATGGAACGCGTGGGCGTGGGCGGCGAGTTGATCCACACGCCGTTCCGCGGCACCGCCGAGGCGCTGACCGCACTCATGGGCGGGCAGATCGCCGCCGTCGCAGCCTCCTCCGACTGGGCGCGCGCGGTGCAGGAGGGGCGGCTGCGC
>JAIXVH010000486.1 GCA_027483125.1 Acetobacteraceae bacterium
AGCGTGCGCAGCGTGACCACGGTGAGCGTGTTGGACCCGGCCTCGAAGGCCAGGCGCGCCAGGGTGGGCGCCGTGGCCATGACCGCGGCGGAGAGCAGCACCAGGCCGATGCCCAGCGCCTGGGATGGCGCGGTCATGCCCCCAGGCTGCGTTTCGCCGTGCCGTCGGGCGCGAAATTGCTGTCATCCAGCCAGGCATTGATGCGGGCTGCGACCGCCGGCCATTCATCGGCCAGGATGCTGAACCAGGTGGTGGAACGGCTGCGGCCCTTGATGACCAGCAGGTCGCGCAAGGTGCCTTCATAGGTGAAGCCCAGCCGGCCGGCGGCGCGGATGGAGGGCGCGTTCAGCGCGTTGCATTTCCAGGTGAGGCGGCGATAGCCGAGATCCTCCATGGCGTGGCGCATCAGCAGGAACATGGCTTCGGTGGCGGCGCGGGTGCGCTGCATGCGCGGGCTGAACCAGATGTGGCCGATCTCGATATGGGCATTCGCGGGCTGGATTTCCATCAGCGTCAGCCAGCCATCGGCGGTGCCGGTGCGGTGCGGGCGGATCGCCCATGCCATGGGGTCGTGGGTGGTGGCGAAGCCGCCCACGAAGCTGCGCATGGCGGGCGCATCGGCGAAGGGGCCGTAGCCGAGATAGGCCCAGCCGGCGGCGGAGGTGTCGGATTGCGCGGCGGCGAAGAGTTCATCGGCATGGCGCACATGCAGCGGTTCCAGGTCCACGCTGCGGCCCTTGTGCGGAATGCGCGCCGGCAGCGGCCGGGGCGTGGTGTCCACGCGGGGGCCGACGGGCGGGTTGGTGGCGGGGTCGCTGGCCGGCGGGTGCAAAATCTCCATGCCAGGCATGCTGTGGCCTTCACGACCGAATGGCAACTTGCGCGCTCAGCGCGGGCGCCGCATATGGCCGCGCATGAGCCAGACCGCCGTGCAGACCATCCCCGCCGCCTATTTCGGCGAGACCGTCACCTGGGTGCATCATTGGACCGACCGCCTGTTCAGCTTCCGCTGCACGCGCGACCCGGCGATGCGCTTTGTGGCCGGGCAATTCGCCATGATCGGGCTGATGGTCGAGGGCAAGCCGCTGGTGCGCGCCTATTCCATGGTCTCGCCGCCCTGGGATGAGGCGCTGGAATTCCTGTCGATCAAGGTGCAGGAAGGGCCGCTGACATCGCGGCTGCAGCATATCCAGGTCGGCGATACGGTGCTGATCGGGCGCAAGCCGGTGGGCACGCTGGTGGCGGAGAACCTGCTGCCTGGCCGCAACCTGTGGATGATGTGCACCGGCACGGGGCTGGCGCCGTTCATGTCCCTGATGCGCGACCCGGACACCTACGACAAGTTCGACCGCATCATCGTCGCGCATACCGTGCGCGAGGTGGGGGAGCTGGCCTATCGGGACTACATCTCGACAGAGCTGCCCGGCCATGAACTGCTCGGCGAATTGGCGTGCGAGAAGCTGGTCTATGCGCCGGCGGTGACGCGCGAGGCGTTTCCGACGTTTGGGCGGATCACGGAGCGCATCGAGACCGGGCGGTTGTTCACCGACACCGGACTGGACGCGCTGGATCCGGCCAAGGATCGCGTGATGCTCTGCGGGTCCGAGGATTTCAACGCCGATATGAAGGCGCTGCTGGAAGGGCGGGGGTTTGTGGAGGGGACGAACAACAACCCCGGCAGCTATGCGCTGGAGAAGGCGTTCGTCACGAAGTGACGCAAGCGGCGGCTAGCCACGAATGATCACAGTCATCAAGGCCCTTGCTGGACTGTTTGCAACTTGACGGTTGGTCTGGTCCCACACACGGTTTTGATGTCTGAAACCGCCTTTGGGGAACCCTGCAATGCTTCGTCGCCTTCTCCTCCCGGCCATCGCACTCGCGGCCGGGCTGAGTTCCACCGCCTATGCCCAATGTGACCGGCGTTTCACGCTGGTCAATGAGTCCGGCGTGACCATCAATTCCTTCTATTTTGGCTCGAGCGCCCAGCGCGAATGGGGCGTGGATCAGCTTGGCAGCAGCGTTCTGCCAAACGGTCGCAGCATCCGTTACGAGACCCGGCACTCCGGCCGGAACGACTTCCGGGTCGTCTGGGCCAATGGCCAGACCGCCGAGCTGATGGGCATTGATATCTGCTCCACAAGCAGCATCATCGCCACCCCGCGCGGCATCGTCGCACGCTGAAGCGATAGGCGCGCAGCCGTGAGGCTGCGCGCCGGCTCTCAAGCCGCCCGCGGCATCCCCCACCCCGGATTGACCAACGGCGAATGCGACCCCAGCCGCACCCGCGCGGCTGCGTATTCCGCCGCCAGCCGGTCCACCAGCGCCGCCGTCGGCACCACTTCCTTCACCGCGCCAATCCCCTGGCCGCTGCCCCAGATATCCTTCCAGCGCCGCTTGCGGTCCGAGCTGAAATCCATCGCATTCGCGTTGTATTGGCCGAGGTTGTTCACATCCATGCCGGCGGCTTCCAGCGACGGCCGCAGATAGTTGCCATGCACCCCGGTGATCAGGTTGGTGTAGAGGATGTCCTCGGCGCCGTATTGCGTGATCATGCGCTTGTAGTCATCCACCGCGCGCGCCTCCTCGGTCGCGATGAAGGCGCTGCCGATATAGGCGAAATCCGCCCCCATCGCCTCGGCCGCCAGGATGCTGCGGCCATGCGCGATGGCGCCTGACAGCGCGATCGGGCCGTCGAACCATTCGCGGGTTTCCTGCAGGAATCCGAAGGGCGAGAGCGCACCCGCATGCCCGCCCGCGCCGGAGGCCACCAGCACCAGGCCATCCGCGCCCTTCTCGATGGCTTTATGGGCAAAGGACTGGTTGATCACGTCATGGATGCCATAGCCGCCATAGGAATGGATGGCGTCATACACCTCAGGCCGGGCGCCCAATGAACAGATGATCATCGGCACCTTGTGCTTGACCACCAGCTTGATGTCCTCTTCCAACCGGTCATTGGATTTATGGACGATCAGGTTGATCGCATAGGGCGCGCTGGGCCGGTCCGGATGCGCCGCATCATGCGCGGCGAGGCGTTCATTGATCTCGGCCAGCCATTCATCCAGCTGTTCCAGCGGCCGCGCATTCAGCGACGGCATCGAGCCGATCACCCCGCTGGTGCATTGCGCCACCACCAGATCCGGCACGGAAATGATGAACAAGGGTGAGCCGATCACGGGCAGCCGCAGCCGCCCCTTCAGCATTTCCAGCATCGACATTCTTTGGCGTTCCTACCCTGTATAGCCTTCGACAAAAGCGACATCTCCGGTCGCGGCGGATTGGCGCAGCGCGATCAGCGGCGCGTATTCGGGACTGTCGTAGAAAGCGCGCAGCTTCGCCATATCGGGGAATTCCACGATCACGACGCGGCGCAGGCCCGGATCGCCCTCCACCGCCGTCACCGCGCCGCCGCGCACGCGATATGTGCCGCCGAAGGCCGCGATCATCGGCGCGACCTGCCGGCCATATTCGGCGAAGCGCGCGGGGTCGGTCACGGTGATGTTGGCGAGCAGATAGGCGGCCATCAGGGGTGTCCTTCGAAGGCGCTGGTGCCGGGAATGGC
>JAIXVH010000193.1 GCA_027483125.1 Acetobacteraceae bacterium
CAGGAACGCCGCCTCGACATCGCGCCATTCCGCATGCAGCCGGTGCGGGCCGCCGGCCGCATAGGCGGGGCGGCGTTCCTGCAGGCGGTATTCATCCTCGGAATGGTAGCAGATGGCGCGGCGGCCGCTGCGCATGGCACGTTCCAGGCTGGCATCATCCTCGACCAGCAGGTCGCCGGTGGAGGAGCCAGCGAAGACCTTGATGGCGCAGACATTCGCCTCCGCTTCCAACCGCCCGAGATCATCCAGGTTCTTCTTCGTCGCGCCGACATAGAGCCCCATGTCGCACCAGGCGCGGCCGCGCACGAAATCGCGCTTCCAGGCGAGCTGTTCGGATGAGGTGATCGAGGGTGCGGTATTCGGCATGTCGAACACCGCGGCCAGCCCGCCCAGCACCGCTGCGCGCGTGCCCGTCTCGATGGTTTCCACCGCCGGGTCACCGGGTTCGCGCAGATGCACATGCGCATCGATCAACCCGGGCAGCACATGCAGATGCGCGCAGTCCAGCGTGGTTCCGGCCTCGGCGCCGGACAACGCGCCGATCGCCGCGATGCGCCCGTCCCGCACGCCGACATCCGCCTGTTCCTGGCCCCAGGGCAGCACCAATGTGCCGCCTTTCAGGATCATGTCGAAGCGCTGCATGCGATGCTCCCTGTCGTTGCGAGGACAGGCTGCGTTATGCATGCGGAAAGGTCCAGACGGTGCTTGTGATTTGGCCAAGCGCAGGCGTAACCTTCGCCCAACAAGAGGAAGGAGAGCGCCATGCGAAGCGCTTTCATCATGCTGGTGACCCTGCTTCTGGCGATGCCCGCACATGCCGGCTGGCAGGATAGTGTCTGCGAGGCTGATGCCCGCGTGATGGACCCCGTCGCCCCTTTTGATCGCGACAGGCTGGACGCGCTGCTGACCGATCTGCATGGCCGCTGCCGCGTGGGCGATGTGGTGGCCGGCATCGCCGCGCATCCGGTCGTCGTTGCCCATGTCTGCGATTTCGGCGCGACCATCTACGAACTGGGCGCGGGCCAGGGCGTGGTCTGCATGCTGGGCTACAAGCGCGGTGTCCGGCCGGGGCTGGACGCGGCGGCGCGGTAGCTACCTCGTGATCCCGTTTCACGGAAACACGCTGTAGCCGCTATGCGAGAGTGATTCACCGCGCCGGCGTTCCGCCTCTGCGGATCATGCTCTAAACCAACCCTGCCATGGCGCGGAATTCGGCTTCGGTCGCGACCTGCACGCCAAGCTCCGCGGCCTTCGCCGCCTTCGATCCCGCGTCAGCGCCGACCACGACGATATCGGTCTTCTTCGACACGCTCTTCGTGACCTTGGCGCCGAGCGATTCCGCGCGGGCTTCCGCTTCCTGGCGCGACAGGGTTTCCAGCGTGCCGGTGAAGACGATGGTCTTGCCGGCAAGCGCGCTGTCCGCATCCGCGACCGGCGCATCGGCCGGCGCGACATGCGCGCAAAGCGCATCGAGGGCCGCGACATTGCGCGGTTCATCGAAGAAATCGACCAGCTCCTGCGCGATGGCCGGGCCGATGCCCTGGATCACGCCCAGCTCCTCGCGCGCCTCGCTGCCGATGATGCGCGCGGCATCCATCTTCGCGCGCCATTCCGCCAGGCTGTGGTAGTGGCGCGCCAGCAGCTTGGCGTTCTGCTCGCCGATGCGGCGGATGCCCAGCGCGAATATGAAGCGTTCCAGCGGCGGCGTGCGCGCCGCGGCGATGGCGTCCAGCAGCTTGGTGACCGAGAGTTTGCCCCAGCCTTCCAGTCCTTCCAGTTCGGCGCGGCGCTCGTGCAGGCGGAAGATGTCGGCGGGCGCCAGCAGCCAGCCACGCGCGTGCAGCAATTCGATGCGTTCCTCGCCGAAGCCTTCTATATCCATGGCACGGCGCGAGACGAAATGCTTGAGGCGCTCGACCGTCTGTGCCGGGCAGATCAGCCCACCGGTGCAGCGGCGTACCACGTCATCGCCGGCGCGCACCGCATGGCTGCCGCAGGCCGGGCATAGCGTGGGGAAGGCGAAGGGCTGCGCATCTGCGGGGCGCTTTTCCAGCACCGGGCCGATGATCTGCGGGATCACATCGCCCGCGCGTTGCAGCACCACCGTATCGCCGATGCGCACTTCCTTGCGCGCGATCTCGTCCTCATTGTGCAGCGTGGCGTGGGTGACGGTCACACCGCCCACAAAGACCGGCTCCATCACCGCGCGCGGCGTCAGCGCGCCGGTGCGGCCGACCTGGATCTCGATCGCCAGCAGCCGCGTGGTGGCCTGCTCGGCGGGGAATTTCCAGGCGATGGCCCAGCGCGGCTCTCGGCCTGCGAAGCCAAGCCGCGCTTGCCAATCCAGCCGGTCGAGCTTGTAGACCACGCCGTCGATCTCGTAGTCCAAACCGGCGCGTTCGGTGGCGATGCGCGACTGGAAATCGGGCGCTTCGGCTTCGTCCAATGCGGTGGACAAAGGGTTCACGCGAAAACCCCAGCGGCGCAGCACATCCAGCCATTCGCCATGCGTGGCGGCCGGTGTTTCGCTCGCCTCGCCCATCGCATAGGCGAAGAGCTTCAGCGGGCGTGAAGCGGTGATCGCAGCGTCCAGCTGCCGCAGCGAACCGGCCGCCGCATTGCGCGCATTCACCGGTATCTGCACGGCGGCGCCCAGTTTTTGGCCACGCGCGCGGCGGGCTTCGCGTTCGGCCAGCGCCGCTTCCTGCGTGGCGCGGAAGGCCAGGAAATCCGCGCGCGTCATGAACACCTCGCCGCGGATTTCGATGCGCGCCGGGCAGGGTGCGGGCAGCATGCGCGGCAGGTCCGACAATGTCAGCAGGTTCTGGGTGATGTCCTCGCCCGCGGTGCCATCGCCGCGCGTCGCACCCCGGATGAAGCGACCGTTTTCGTAGAGCAGGTTGACCGACAGCCCATCGATCTTGGGCTCGGCGATGAAGCGTAGCGCCGTATCTTCCAGCGCCAGGAAGCGGCGGATTCGGGCGCAGAACTCTGCGAAATCCTCAGGCGCGAAGGCATTGCCCAGCGAGAGCATCGGCACGCCATGCACGGATTTGGCGAAGCCGTCGGTGACGCGCCCGCCCACCTTCTGCGTCGGGCTGTCGGCGCGGATCAGCGCGGGGTTCGCGGCCTCCAACGCGCGCAGGCGGTTCAGCAGCGCGTCGTATTGCGCATCCGTGATCTCGGGCGCGTCCTGTTCGTAGTACAGGCGGTCATGGTGGCGGATCTGTTCGATCAGCCGGGTGATCTCGTCCTCGGCGGTCTGGCTCATGGGGTCTCCGCAAGCCGGTCGAAGGCTTGGCGCTGCAACGCGTAGACGTGGATCGGCTGGCCCTGTGCGCCGAGCGCCGCGTAGAAGGCATGACCTGCCGCGTTCGCCGGCAGCGCGGTCCACAACAGGAAGCTGCCGCCCCAGGCATCACGCGCATGGCGCGCGCAGCCGGCGACGAGGGCACGGCCGATGCCGCGCCGCCGGGCCTGTGGCGCGACGTAGAGATCGCCGATGCAGGCGCCACGCGCGCCCATATCCGTCTCGAAGCTGGCGTGCAGCGTGGCATAGCCGAGCGGCGCATCGCCCGCCACCAGCAGCACCCCCAGCGCGCGCGGGCCGAGAAACGCGTCGCACAGCGCCGCGGCACCGGCGGCTGTGGCGCGGTCATAGCCCTCCTCGGCATTCAGCGCGGCAACCATGGTGGCGATTGCCTGCGCATCATCGGCGGTGAAGGGGCGGATCAACATGCCTCGGCCGCCAGGCGTGCCAGCGCCTTGCCTTCCAGGATTTCGCCGCTGAAGCCGCCTTCGCTTGTCGCGCCGATGGCGCGGTAGAACAGGATCGCCTCGTCATCGCCCTCATCCACACCCCACCACAGCGCCGAGGCTCCGCGTGCCTGGGCCTCGGCGGCGAGGGCTGCCATCAGCGCGCGCGCCGCCCCGCGTCGCCGCGCTTCGGGTGCGACATAGAGGTCGAGCAGCATCATGATGTCGCCCTGCCGCATGGCCTCGTAGATGGCCGTCGCGGTGGCGAAGCCGATGACCTGCCCGTCCAGCTCGGCCAGCCGCAACCAGGCGCGCGGCGCGGGGCCGAGCAGGTCGCGCAGCGCCACCGCTTCCGTCATCGGGCGCGCAAGCGGGTCGTCGAGGCTGTTGAGCGCGTTGATCAGCGCCGCCAGCCTGGCGGCGTCCGCAGGGACGGCGGCGCGGATGCGCGGTTGGCTCACGCCGCCCCCGATCGCCGGAGGGCGGATGCCCGCAGGCGTGACTCGGTGGCCATCACGCCGCGCCTTTCAGCAGGCTATCCGCCGCCGCCCGCGCCGCTTCGGTGATGGTCTCGCCGGCCAGCATGCGCGCAATCTCCTCACGCCGAGCTTCGCCTTGCAGCGGCTCCACGCGGGTCTCCGCCCGCGCCCCGCGCACCGCCTTCATCACCCGCAAATGCTGCGCGCCACGCGCCGCGACCTGCGGCGAATGCGTCACCACCAGCACCTGCACGCCCTCGGCCACGCGCGCCAGTCTTTCGCCCACGGCAGCGGCGGTGGCGCCGCCAATGCCGGCATCCACCTCGTCGAAGACCAGCGTGGGCACCGGCGAACCCGCGGTCAGCACCACCTTCAGCGCCAGCATCATGCGCGAGAGTTCGCCGCCCGATGCCACCTTCTCGATCGGCCCCGGTGCCTGGCCGGGGTTGGTCGAAACCAACAGCGCCACGCGCTCCATCCCCTCCGCATTCCAGGCATTTTCCGCGCGTGGCGTGATCTCGGGTGAGATGCGCGCGCGCTCCAGCTTCAACGGCTTCAACTCCCGCGTCAGCGCGGTCTCCAGCTTGGTCGCGGCGTTGCGCCGGCCTGCACCCAGCGCTTCGGCGGCCGCGATATAGTCAGCGCGCGCCGCCGCGGCCTCACGCGCCCGGGCGGCAACACCGCTCGCCCCCGCATCCAGCGCGGCGAGGCGCCCGCGCAAGGCGCCCAGCAACCCCGCCAATTCATGCACGGGCACGCCATGCTTGCGCGCCGCCGAGCGCAGGCCGAACAGCCGTTCTTCCAGCACTTCCAGCCGGCGCGGATCGGGCAGCGCCTCATGCGCCAGGCGTTGCAGCAGCGTCTCGGCCTCGGCCAGTGCATCCTGCGCCGTGCCCAGGGCCGCGATGATGGGCTGCGCCGAATCGCCCAGGCCCGGTGCGCGTTCCAGCGCACGCGCCGCACCGCGCAACGCCGCCGCGGGGCCGTTGGTGCGGCGGTCACGCGGCGCGAGTTCGGCGATGGCTGTCGCAATGGCCTCCGCGCGGCGTTCGCCCTGTTGCAGATGCTGCCGCTCCTGCACCAGGCGGTCCTCCTCGCCCTCCTCGGGCGAGAGCGCGGTCAGTTCCTCCACCGCATGGCGCAGCCATTCCTCGTCGCGCTGGGCGGCTTCCATGGCGGTGCGCGCCTCGGCCAGCGCGGCCTCCGCACGGCGCCATCCCGCGAAGGCTGCGGCCGTGGCGGCGCGTTGCCGCGCGAGGCCGCCAAAGGCATCCAGCAGGGCTGCATGCGTTGCCGCATCCGCCAGCCCTGCTTGCTCGTTCTGGCCCTGCACTTCCACCAGAAGGGCCGCGATGCGCTTGAGCATCGCCACCCCCACCGGCTGGTCATTGACGAAGGCGCGCGACTTGCCATCGGCCGCGACCACGCGCCGCAGCACCAGCGTGTCATCGGCCTCGATGCCCTGTTCATGCAGCAATGCCTGCGCAGGATGCGTGGCCGGCAGCGCGAAGCTGGCCGCGACACTCGCCTGTTTGGCACCCGTGCGCACCAGCCCGGCATCGGCGCGTCCGCCCAGCGCCAGGCCCAGGCTGTCCAGCAGGATCGACTTGCCGGCGCCCGTCTCCCCGGTCAGCACGGAAAGCCCTGCGCCGAATTCAAGGTCCAGCACGTCGATCAGCACCACATCGCGAATGGCGATAGCGGTGAGCATGTTCAGAAGACCAGGCTGATGACCCGGCGGAAGAAGCCCGGCTGTGCGTCCGAAGCAGGGCCGCCCGCGACCAGCAGCCGGTGGCTGTCGCTGTACCAGGGGCTGCCTGGGAAATTATGGCCCAGCACCGCGGCGGCCTGGCGCGCCTCATCCGTCAGGCCGAGCGACAGATAAACTTCCGTCAGCCGGTGCAGCGCCTCGGGCACGTGGTTGGTGGTCTGGAATTCCTCGATCACGCGGCGGTAGCGGCCGATCGAGGCGTTGAACAGGCGCTGGCGCTGATAGAAGCGGCCAATATTCATCTCGCGCCCCGCCAGGTGGTCGCGGCCCAGGTCGATCTTCAGCCGCGCATCGCGCGCATAGGCGGTGTCGGGGAAGCGGTTCACCACATCCTGCAAGGCGGTGATCGCCTGTTCGGTGGCGCGTTGGTCGCGCTGGGCGTCGTTGATCTGTTCGTAGAAGGACAGGGCGCGCAGGTAATGCGCATAGGCGATGTCCCGGTGCGCGGGGTGCAACTGGATGAAGCGGTCCAGCGCGCCGATGGCCTCCGCGTAGCGGTTGCGCATGTATTCGCCATAGGCGCCCATCAGCTTGGCGTTGGTGGCCCAGGTGGAGAAGGGATGCTCGCGCTCGAGCTGGTCAAACAGCTCCACCGCCTCGCGGAAGCGTTCCTCACGCAGGGCGCGGATGCC
>JAIXVH010000150.1 GCA_027483125.1 Acetobacteraceae bacterium
TGCAGGACCTGCGTCGCTCCGAACGACTTGCCGATTCCGCGCAGTTCCAATCCGTTCACGGGCCCAACCTTTCGGCGGGCGGGGTACACGCCCTTCATGCCGGTTGGATGACGCGGGGATGACCTTCTGAAGACGGCGCCGTGCCGTGTCGCGGCGCGCCCGACCTCTCACTCCGCCTGTCGCGACAAGTCGCGGAAACATCCGCATGTCGCGCAATAGTCATGCCCTTCGCACGGCCGTCGCCGGAAGTGTCACGGCGTGGACGCGGAATTGCAGCATGGCTGTCGTCCGCATCGGTTAACGCGGCGCCCGGATTTCAGGAGCCCCGCATGCCGCGCAAAAACGTCCTTCTCATCGTTGTGGATCAGTGGCGGGCGGATTTCGTGCCGGCCCTGGGTGCCGGCTTCCTGCGCACGCCCAACCTGGACCGCCTCTGCCGCGAGGGCGTGACCTTCCGCAACCACTTCACCACGACCGTCCCCTGCGGCCCCGCGCGCGCGAGCCTGCTGACCGGCCTCTACCTGATGAACCACCGGGCCGTGCAGAACACGGTGCCGCTCGATGCGCGGCACGCCAATCTCGGCAAGGCGCTGCGGCTCATCGGCTATGACCCTGCTCTGATCGGCTACACCACCACCACGCCCGATCCACGCACCACCGGCCCGCGCGACCCGCGCTTCACCACGCTCGGTGACCTGATGGAAGGCGTCCGCAGCGTCGGCGCCTTCGAGCCCGCGATGGACGGCTATTTCGGCTGGCTCGCGCACAAGGGCTACAAGCTGCCCGAGCGGCGTGAGGATGTCTGGCTGCCTGAGGGGATGGATGCGGAGCCGGGCGTGACCGACCGCCCCTCCCGCCTGCCGCGCGAACTCTCGGACAGCGCCTTCTTCACCGAGCGCGCCCTGACCTATCTGAAGGGCAAGGGAAACAATCCCTGGTTCCTGCATCTGGGCTTCTACCGCCCGCATCCGCCCTTCATCGCGCCGGCGCCCTTCCATGCGATGTACCGGCCCGAGGACATGCCGCGCCCGCACCGCCGCGCCAGCTGGCAGGAAGAGGCGGCGCAGCACCCGCTGCTGGAGCACTACCTGCGCGCCATCTCGCAGGGCTCCTTCTTCCGGGGTGCGAGCGGGCCGGCGCATCTTCTGGACGAGCCCTCCATCGCCCAGCTGCGCGCCACCTATTGCGGCCTGATCAGCGAGATCGACGAGTGCCTGGGCCAGGTCTTCGCGCTTCTCGACGAGACGGGGCAGTGGGACGACACGATGGTGATCTTCACCTCCGACCATGGCGAGCAGCTCGGCGATCACTGGCTGCTGGGCAAGATCGGCTACCATGATGAGAGCTTCCGCATCCCGCTGGTGATCAAGGATGCCGGCGCCAATCCGCGCGCCGGCGCGATCGAGCCCGCCTTCACCGAAAGCGTGGATGTGATGCCCACCATCCTTGCGGCACTCGGCGGCGCCATCCCGCGCGCATCGGACGGCCACGATCTGCGGCCGCTGATCGAACATGGCCCGCCCGCCGATTGGCGCCGCTTCGCCTGCTTCGAATACGATTTCCGCGACATCTTCTACTCGCAGCCCGAAACCGCGCTGGGCCTGCCGATGGATCATTGCTCGTTGATGGCGGTGCAGGATGGCGCGCGCAAATACGTGCATTTCGCGGGCCTGCCGCCGCTCTTCTTCGACCTGGAGCGCGACCCGCACGGCTTCGACAACCTGGCCGCCGACCCCGCGCGCGCCGGCGAAATCCGCGACTGGGCGCAGGCCGCGCTGTCGCACCGCATGCGCCATGCCGAACGCACGCTGACCCATTTCCGCGCCACCCCCGCCGGTCTCGAAAACCGCGCGGCCCCGTGAAGGAGAACACCCCCATGCTGCCCCGTCGCACCATCTTCGCAGCCCCCGCGCTGCTCGCCGCACCCGCCCTCGCGCAGTCCGACCAGCGGCCCGCGATCACCATCGCGGTGCAGAAGATCTCCAACTCCAACACGCTGGAGGTGCTGCGCGAGCAGTCCAATGTGGGCGAGCGGATCTTCCGCTCCTCGCTGTGGGAATCGCTGATCGGCCGCAACTGGCAGGGCCAGCTGGAGACGCAGCCGGCGCTCGCCACGCAATGGCGCCGCATCGATGAGCGCAGCGTGGAATTCGACCTGCGCACCGATGTCCGCTTCCATGACGGGCGCGAGATGACGGCCGAGGATGTGGTCTTCAGCTTCGGCCCCGAGCGCATGTTCGGCACCGGCGAGGCCTCCGGCACCGCGCTGTTCCAGCGCGCGCCGGGCAGCGCCCCGCAGGGCCGCGAATTGCCGCCCGAAGTGCCCGCCGTCGCCCGCCGCATGCTGCCCGCGCTGGAGCGTGTGGAGGCCGTGGGCCGCCATACGGTGCGCTTCATCAACCGCACGCCGGATGTGACGCTGGAAGGCCGCCTGTCGCGCCTGGGGGCGGAGATCATGTCGCGCGCCGGCTTCGAGGCCGCGCCGAGCTGGCTCGACTGGGCGCGCCGGCCGATCGCCACCGGCCCCTATATGGTCACCGAATTCCGCCCCGACATCTCGCTGACCTATGCCGCGCATGACGCCTATTGGGGCGGCCGCCCGCCGCTGCGGCAGATCCGCTTCGTCGAGGTGCCGGAGGTGGCCAGCCGCATCAACATGCTGCTCTCGGGCGAGGCGCAATTCGCCTGCGACATCCCGCCCGACCAGATCAGCGCCATCGAGCGCAACCGCGCCTTCGAGGTGCAGGGCGGCACCATCCTGAACCACCGGATCATGTGCTTCGACAAGAACCACCCGGTGCTGCGCGATGCCCGCGTGCGCCGCGCCATGACGCATGCGATGGACCGCCAGGCCATCGTGGACAGCCTGTGGTCCGGCCGCACCAGCGTGCCGCGCGGCCTGCAATGGGATTATTACGGCGACATGTTCCTGTCGGACTGGTCGGTGCCGCGCTTCGACCTGGCCGAAGCGCGCCGCCTGCTGCGCGAGGCGAATTACCGCGGCGAGCCGATCCCCTATCGCCTGCTGAACAACTACTACACCAACCAGGTCGGCACGGCGCAGATCCTGGTCGAGATGTGGCGCCAGGCCGGGCTGAACGTGGTCATCGAGATGCGTGAGAATTTCAGCCAGGTCTTCGACCGCTCCACCGGCCAGCGCGGCGTGCGCGACTGGTCGAACAGCGCGCCATTCAACGACCCCGTCTCCTCGCTGGTCAATCAGCACGGCCCGCGCGGCCAGCAGCAGCAGATCGGCGAATGGACGAATGAGGAGTTCAACCGCCTGTCGGACCTGTTGGAGACCGACACCGACCGCGCCCGCCGCCGCGCCACCTTCCGCCGCATGCTGGAAATCGCCGAGCGCGAGGACCCGGCCTTCACCGTGCTGCACCAGAACGCGACCTTCACCGCCAAGCGCCGTGACATCCGCTGGCGCGCCGCACCCGCCTTCGCGATGGATTTCCGCGCGCAGAACTGGGGGGCCTGAGCCATGCGCCGCCGTGATCTCGCGGGCCTGCCCGCGCTTCTCGCCACACCCGCCCTGGCGCAGGCCGATCAGCGGCCGGAACTGCGCATCGCGGTGCAGAAGATCTCCAACTCCAACACGCTGGAGACGCCGCGCGAGCAGTCCAATGTCGGCTTCCGCCTCTCCACGCTCTATGCCGAAAGCCTGATCGGCACCAACTGGACCGGTGATCTGCGCGCGGTGCCGGAACTCGCCACCGTCACGCGCCGCATCGATGACCGCACCGTGGAATTCGACCTGCGCGCCGGCGTGCGCATGCATGACGGCCGGGTGATGAGCGCCGATGACGTCGCGTTCTCCATCGGCGGCGCGCGGCTGTTCGGCACCGGTGCGGCGCGCGAACGCGGCGGCATCACCGCCGGCCAGCAGGGGCTGGAACCGCCGCCGGAGGTGGTGGCCA